>NZ_AICU01000055.1:0-44811 GCF_000257865.1 Streptococcus mitis SK575
TGTATGCTTATTTTGATTTGATATAGTTGATACCATCTGCTTTTGGTGCGACTGCTTTTCCAAAGAAGGCTGCCAAGACAAGAATTGTCAAAACATAAGGTGCGATTTGAAGATAAACTGTTGGCACACCTTGTAGGAACGGCAATTGAGAACCGATAACAGCCAAACTTTGTGAAAGTCCAAAGAAGAGACTAGAAAGCATGGCTCCGATTGGATTCCATTTCCCAAAGATCATCGCAGCAAGAGCAATAAATCCAGGTCCAACAATAGTTGTCACTGAGAAGTTAACTGAGATTGATTGAGCATAAATCGCTCCCCCAATTCCACCCAAGAAACCTGAAATGATAACTCCTAGATATCTCATCTTGTAGACATTGATTCCCAAAGTATCCGCCGCTTGCGGATGTTCACCTACAGAGCGGAGACGAAGACCAAAGCGGGTCTTGAAAAGGATAAACCAAGCAAGGAATGAGAAGGCAATCGCGATATAACCTAGCAGACTTGTTGATTTGAAGAAGATATCACCAATCACTGGGATATTAGCTAAGACTGGGAAGTCAAAGCGTCCAAAAGTCTGACTTAGGTTGTCGGTTTGACCTTTGTTATAAAGAACTTTCACCAAGAAAACAGCCAAGGCTGGTGCCATCAAGTTCAATACCGTACCGCTGACAACATGGTCTGCACGGAAATGAACCGTCGCTGCTGCGTGGATGATGGAGAAGATACCTCCAACCAATCCTGCTACAAGCAAGGATAGCCATGGAGTTGCTGCTCCAAATTGTTCTGCAAATTCAAGGTTAAAGACAACTCCAGAAAAGGCACCCATAACCATAATTCCTTCAAGGCCGACGTTTACCACACCACCACGTTCAGAGAAAACACCACCAATACTTGTAAAGATGAGGGGAGCTGAGTAAATCAGCATAGAAGACACCAAGAGGGTGAGCAAGGTTGTAATAGACATCTTTACTTACCTCCTTTAACTTGTTTTTTCGGTTTGACAAAGCGTTCGATAAGATAATGAACACTGACAAAGAAGATAATAGAAGCTGTTACAATGCTGACAAGCTCAGACGGTACCTGCGCCGCATTCATACCAGGAGCTCCAACTTGGAGAACACCAAATAGGAAGGCTGCAAAGAGAATACCAATTGGTGAGTTGGCGGCAAGCAGACTAACCGCCATCCCGTTAAATCCGACAGCTAAAGATGCCCCTTGAACATAGACGTTCTGGAAGGTTCCAAGTCCTTCAACAGCTCCACCAAGACCAGCCAAGGCACCTGATATAATCATTGATAGGATAATCGTTCGTTTAGCAGAAATACCAGCGTATTCTGAAGCATGTGGATTGAGACCAACCGCACGGATTTCAAAACCAAGAGTTGTTTTCTTGAGCATAAACCAAATAACTGCAACGGCAATGATGGCAAAGAAAATACCGATATTCATCCGTGAGTTACCAGTCAACTCAGCTAACCAAGGTGTCTGATAGGTTGCATTAGTCCCAACACGAATGGTCGAATCTGTACTTTGCATGAAGTCTTTAGGAAAAGCATGGATAAAGGCATTCCCTACATACAAGACAATGTAGTTCATCATGATGGTTACGATAACCTCTGACGTCCCTAGATAGGCTCTAAGAATACCCGGAATCGCTCCAACAATACCACCAGCAATCAAGGCAATCACGATGGTTGCTAGAATCATCAAGGGACGTGGCATATCTGGATGCGACAGGGCAAACCAACCACTGAGAATCCAACCTGCCAAAGCCTGACCAGGAAGCCCGACGTTAAAGAAACCTGCACGACTGGCAACGGCAAAACCAAGACCAATCAAGACCAAAGGCCCCATAGCACGGAAGATTTCTCCAATTCCACGCAGGCTACCAAAGGCTGTATAGAACAATTCTTCGTAGCCCCAAATAGCATCATAACCGAAGATCCACATGACAATGGCCCCGAGTAAAATTCCTAGGAAAACAGAAATCAAGGGAACCGAAATTTGTTGTAATTTTTTAGACATCACTCTTCTCCTTTCCCAAGTTTCCACCAGCCATTAAGACACCAAGTTCTTGTTTATTTGTTGTTTCTGGTGATACAATACCTTGAATCTTACCATCGTGGATAACGGCAATACGGTCTGAGACGTTTAAAATCTCATCCAATTCAAAGCTGACAACAAGGACAGCCTTGCCATTATCACGCTCTTCAATCAAGCGTTTGTGGATATACTCAATGGCACCGACATCCAACCCACGAGTTGGCTGGCTGACGATAAGGAGATCAGGATCTCGATCAATTTCACGAGCAATAATTGCTTTTTGTTGATTTCCTCCTGAGAGTGCCGCTGCAGGAACAAATTCACTTGCAGCACGAACATCAAACTCTTCCATCAGCTTTTTAGCATAAGAAGTAATATTTGAATAGTTCAAAATTCCATTTTTACTATGTGGTTCTTTATAGTAGGTTTGAAGGGCAATATTTTCAGAAATCATCATTTCCAAAATCAAACCATCACGGTGACGGTCTTCTGGAACGTGCCCAACACTTTGTTCTGTAATTTGTCGTGGATGCAAGCCTACAATTGAATTTCCTTTTAG
The DNA here is from genome assembly GCF_000257865.1 of Streptococcus mitis SK575. GTDB lineage: Bacteria > Bacillota > Bacilli > Lactobacillales > Streptococcaceae > Streptococcus > Streptococcus mitis_CQ. The sequence continues at coordinate 2,603 of NZ_AICU01000055.1, forward strand.
CTCAATGCTACCAGATTCAACCTTGCGAAGACCTGTAATGGCTTGAATCAGTTCAGACTGACCATTTCCATCAATCCCCGCAATACCAACAATCTCTCCAGCACGAACATCCAAGGACAGATTCTTAACAGCTGGGACACCGCGGTTTTCATTGACCATCAAGTCTTTAATAGACAAGACCACTTCTTTTGGTTGAGAGGCTTGCTTCTCTGTTTTAAAGGAAACAGAACGACCTACCATCATTTCTGCCAAATCAGCATTGGTAGCTCCTGCAATTTTGACGGTTTCAATTGATTTCCCACGACGGATAACTGTAACGCGGTCAGAAACTGCGCGAATCTCGTCCAACTTGTGAGTAATCAAGATAATTGATTTTCCTTCTTTGACAAGATTTTTCATAATAGCCATCAACTCCTCAATTTCTGATGGAGTCAAAACAGCCGTTGGTTCGTCAAAGATAAGGATATCAGCCCCCCGATAAAGGGTTTTTAAAATTTCTACACGTTGTTGGGCTCCAACTGAGATGTCTGCTACCTTGGCAGAAGGATCAACAGCTAAGCCATAACGTTCAGAAAGAGCCTTGATTTCTTTGCTAGCTCCAGCGATATCTAGCACACCATTTTTAGTCAATTCACTACCTAAAATGATGTTTTCAGCCACTGTGAAGGCTTCTACCAACATAAAGTGCTGGTGAACCATTCCGATTCCCAAGCCAGCTGCTTTAGATGGGGAGTCGAGGTTGACAACTTGACCGTTGACCGCGATTTCACCACTAGTTGGTTCAAGAAGGCCTGCTAACATGTTCATGAGCGTGGACTTACCAGCCCCATTTTCTCCTAAAAGTGCATGAATTTCACCTTTTCGTAGGTGCAGGTTGATTTTGTCGTTGGCAACAAATTCACCAAACACCTTGGTAATATCACGCATCTCAATGACATTTTCGTGTGCCATGTGCTCTTCCTTTCAGAGTCTTATTTTATTTCAATAAAACTTGCTAGTTTGTCTAGTAGCAAGCTTTACTGAGACAAAATGACTTTGTCTCAACTCTTAAAAAGCGGCCGAGGGCCGCTTCCTAAGAAATGACTTCCATCCATTATTTTGCAGGAACTTTTACGCTTCCATCAAGGATTTTAGCTTTAGCATCTTCGACAGCTTTTTTACCTTCTTCTGAAAGATTTGTTACTGCCAAGTCAACCCCTTTATCTTTCAATGAGTAAACGATTACTTGACCACCAGGGAATTCACCTTTTTCTGCCTTGTTAGAAATATCTTTTACAGTTGTACCAACTTGTTTCAAAGTAGATACAAGAACAAAGTTTGATTCTTTACCATCTTTAGAAGTGTATTTACCTTCTGCTTCTTGGTCACGGTCAACACCGATAACCCAAACTTTTTCATTTTCAGGACGGCTTTCGTTAAGTGATTTTGCTTCTGCAAAGACACCTGCACCTGTACCACCAGCTACTTGGTAAACAATATCTGCACCAGCTGCGTATTGTGCGGCTGCAATTGTTTTACCTTTAGCAGCATCACCAAATGAACCAGCGTAGTCAACTTGTACTTTGATAGATGGGTCTACTGAGGCAACACCAGCCTTGAATCCTGCTTCAAAACGAGAGATAACTTCTGATTCCTGCCCACCTACAAAACCAACTTGTTTTGTCTTAGTTGTTTTAGCTGCTGCAACACCTGCGAGGTAACCTGACTCATTATCAGCGAAAGTTACACTAGCAACATTCTTTTTATCTTTAATCACATCATCAATCAAGACATAGTTCAAGTCAGAATGTTCTTTAGCTGCTTCTTCAACCGCATTGTGAAGGGCAAAACCAACACCGAAGATTAGGTTGTAACTTCCAGCCGCTTGTTGCAAGTTGTTAGCGTAGTCAGCTTCACTTGTTGATTGGAAGTAAGTGAAACCGTTATCTTTTGAAAGATTGTGTTCTTTACCCCAAGCCTGCAAACCTTCCCAAGCTGATTGGTTGAATGATTTATCATCAACACCACCAGTATCAGTGACGATTGCTGCTTTTGTCTTCACATCAGAAGATGAAGCTGCCTTACGAGAAGAGCGGTTACCACATGCAGCAAGTCCAACTGCTGCCACTGCAACTAGACCAAGGCCTAGCCATTGTTTCTTGTTCATTACTGAACCTCCTAAATAAGATGTGCAACGATGTTGCAAGTATGGATTGGTTGGCCACAAGGACCGTGCCACTCAGAGAGCGACTCAGACTAGTTTAAGTCTGTAAAAGAGTATGGAAGTAATTCCCCGACCGTCATCTCGACCGTCGATTTATCTTTTGCGACTAAGGTCACTTTTAGATCTTGTTCAAAAAATTCGACCATTACTTGGCGACAAGCACCACATGGTGAGATTGGTTTTTCAGTCTGTCCATAGACAATCAATTCTGAAAATTCTCTTTGTCCTTCAGATATAGCCTTAAAAATGGCTGTTCTCTCACCGCAATTGGTCAAAGGATAGCTAGCATTTTCGATATTCACTCCCGTGTAAACACTTCCGTCTTTGGCTACTAAAACTGCTCCGATAGGAAAGTGAGAATAGGGGACATAGGCATGTTTACTGGTTTCAATTGCCAGTTCAATCAACTCAGTAGTCGCCATCTGCCAATTCTCCTTTTAAAATGGCTACCCCAGCTGACGTCCCAATACGGGTCGCACCTGCTTCCACAAAGGCAAGAGCATCTGCATAAGAACGAGCTCCACCAGCAGCCTTGACACCCATATCAGGTCCAACTGTTTCACGCATTAATTTAACATCTGCTACCGTAGCGCCACCAGTTGAAAAGCCAGTTGAAGTTTTTACGAAGTCAGCTCCAGCTTTTTGAGCTAATTGGCAAGCCACAACTTTTTCTTGGTCTGTCAGAAGGCAAGCTTCAATAATGACTTTCACTAACTTGTCACCACTTGCTTCTACAACAGCACGGATGTCCGATTCAACCAAATCAAGATTACCTGATTTGAGAGCCCCAACATTGATCACCATATCAATCTCATCTGCACCATTTTGAATAGCTTCTTTTGTTTCAAAAACTTTCACGACTGAAGTTGTTGCCCCCAAAGGGAAACCTACTACTGTGCAGACCTTGACATCTGTGCCTTCAAGCCCTTTTTTAGCATGTTCAACCCAGGTCGGATTAACGCAAACACTGGCAAAATCATACTCTCTAGCCTCAGACAACAAACTATCAATTTGATTTTCTGTTGCATCTTGCTTTAAAAGCGTATGATCGATATATTTATTTAATTTCATATTCGGATTCCCCTGCGGTTTATGAGATAATTTCTATAATTTCTCGTAAACTTTGCACCCTATCATTTATTTTAACATATTTTTGAAAATCTGTAACTAGCTGAGGAGAAATTTTTCCATTTGTGTATACTTTTGCAACAATTTCTCCCTTTTGAACAGAATCTCCAACCTTCTTTTCAAAAACAATTCCTGTTTCATAGTCCAAGGCATCAGACTTGACTGCACGGCCTGCCCCCAGTCTCATAGCATAAAGCCCAAATTCCATTGCTGGAAGAGCTGAAATGACACCCGTTTCCTGAGCAGGGATTTCCACCACATGGGCTACATTTACAGGACGATAGAGATCTTCCAAGTCTCCACCTTGGGCTTGGACCATCTCCTCAAACTTAGCCAGCGCTTGACCATTTTCAAGATGTTGGCGAACTTCTTCAACTGTCTTGTTTACATTTGCTAAACCAAGCATAATTTGAGCCAATTCACAGATGAAGTGAGTAATATCCTGACGGCCTTGACCTTGTAAAATCTCCAATGCTTCAAGGATTTCCAGACGATTTCCAATCGCTTGTCCCAAAGGCTGACTCATATCCGTAATCACTGCTACCGTCTTCCGACCAACTGCCTTACCAAGTTCCACCATAGTTTGAGCCAGCTCACGCGCCTCATCAACCGTCTTCATGAAGGCACCCTCACCGACAGTCACGTCTAGCAAAATAGCATCTGCCCCTGCCGCAATTTTCTTGCTCATCACCGAACTCGCAATCAAAGGAATCGTGTCGACAGTTGCGGTCACATCACGTAGGGCGTAGAGAAGCTTGTCAGCTTTAACCAGTTGGTCTGATTGCCCAATGACAGATACACCAATATCCTGAACTTGACGAATGAAATCTTCTTGACTGCGTTCCACTTGATAGCCCTTAATGGACTCCAATTTATCAATTGTTCCGCCTGTATGGCCGAGACCACGACCACTCATTTTTGCCACAGGTACACCGAAGCTAGCAACAAGAGGAGCTAAAATCAAGGTCACCTTATCACCAACACCACCCGTAGAATGCTTGTCAACCTTAACCCCATCAATAGCTGATAAATCAAACTCTTGGCCTGTCTGAACCATTTTCATAGTTAGGTCAGAGATTTCTCGTGTCGTCATTCCTTTAAAATAAACAGCCATAGCAAAGGCAGACATCTGATAATCAGGAACAGTTCCTGACACATAGCCTTCTACCAGCCATTCAATTTCACTCGAAGTCAGTTCTTGACCGTCTCGTTTCTTTTGGATTAAATCAACTGTTCTCATTCTTTCACACTTCTAAGGATATAGTATCCCTTATCTTTTTTGACGATTTCACAATTGTCAAACACTTCCTCCATCTTTGACTTGGCGCTTGGAGCCCCTTGTTTTTTCTGGATAACAATTGTTAAATCCCCACCAGTTTCCAAGAAATCTTTACTTTTCTCAATGATTTCATGAACTACTTGCTTGCCCGCACGGATAGGAGGATTGGAAATGACATGGTCAAATGTGCCTTCAACTTGTTCATAGATGTTGGACTGGAAAATCGTCGCTTCTACTTTATTTCGTTCAGCATTTTGTCGCGCCAAATCCAAGGCACGATTATTAATATCGACCATAGTCGCCTGAACTCCATATGCCTTAGCTAAGGACAAGCCCAAAGGTCCGTAACCACAGCCTACATCAAGGACAGTTTCTCCTTGGTTGACCTCAAGACACTTGAGCAAGAGTTGACTTCCAAAATCAACCATTTTCTTACTAAAAACACCCGCATCCGTTAAAAAGGCCATTTTTTGTCCCAACAATTCTACTCGCAACTCATGAATGTCGTGAGCAGCGTCAGGATTTTCTGCATAATACATTTTACTCATGAAACTATTTTACCATAATTTGACTTAAATTGTAAATCGTTTACAATTTGATAATAAAACGAAAAAGACTGAAGAAAGCTAGTAAGTAAAACATTTTCTTCAATCTCTTTCAATTATTGGAAACGAATGACAAGTCATTGGGAGCTATAAGGTATCACAGTCAGGATAAAACAACAAATTTATTGTCTATCATCAGAAGAATTTTGATTACTATTACTTAACCTTCAAATGCTTAATCATCAACAGGATTCCCAATAAGATGTTTAGATAAAAGCCCAACTGATAAGTTTGTGTCAGGATTTCCAAACTTGTCCAAAGGCGTATCAAATCTTCTAGCGACATGCGGAAGAAATAACCCTCTGTAGCAATCCACAAAATCAAAAATAGATAACTTCCAGCAACTAGCCATTTCGTCCACCGTTTTTTTAGTAGGCAAGCAATCAAGAGCGAGCAGATAAAGATAGCTGTTACAATGGCATGTTCCATCAAAAAAGTAAAACCGTAATAGGTTTCCACAAAGCGTCTACCATTATCCGCATTGGCTCCTTTTAAAAAAGGTAGTGCAAAACTTAAAATAAAACAGAGTTCCAATATGTAACGTTTTAAGATTCTCATAGTACACCTCCTATAAGTTGTGAACTAAAAAGCCCCCTTTATAAGCTTATAAATCAGGAGAAAGTAGCTCCTACTTCATCAATAAATTGGTCAACCTCTATCCACCTCTATTATACGATATTGACATACTATCATCAAGAAACCGCTTTATTTTTTTAGCTTTTTATGGTATGATAGACAAAATATCTAGGGGAAAACAAATGACCAACGAATTTTTACATTTTGAAAAAATCAGCCGCCAGACTTGGCAATCTTTACATCGAAAGACAACACCTCCTTTGACAGAAGAGGAATTAGAATCCATCAAGAGTTTTAATGACCAGATTAGCTTGCAGGATGTTACCGATGTCTATCTCCCCCTAGCCCATCTCATCCAGATTTACAAGCGTACCAAGGATGATTTGGCCTTTTCAAAAGGGATTTTCCTTCAACGTGAAAGCAAATCCCAACCTTTTATCATTGGGGTTTCTGGGAGTGTTGCCGTTGGAAAATCCACAACCAGTCGCCTACTTCAAATCCTACTGTCCCGTACACTTACAGATGCTAGGGTTGAGTTGGTAACAACTGACGGCTTTCTCTATCCCAACCAGACCTTGATTGAACAAGGGATTTTAAATCGCAAGGGATTTCCTGAAAGCTATGATATGGAATCTCTTCTCAACTTCCTGGACCACATCAAAAATGGACAAGATGTAGATATTCCTGTCTATTCTCATGAAGTCTACGACATCGTACCTGAGGAAAAGCAAAGCGTCAAAGCTGCTGATTTTGTCATTGTTGAAGGAATAAATGTCTTTCAAAATCCACAAAACGAGCGTCTCTACATTACTGACTTCTTTGACTTTTCCATCTATGTTGATGCTGCAGTTGATGACATCGAGAGTTGGTATCTGGACCGTTTCTTGAAGATGCTGAGCCTAGCCCAAAACGACCCTGATAGCTACTATTATCGTTTTACACAAATGCCGATTGGGGAAGTGGAATCCTTTGCCCATCAGGTCTGGACTAGTATCAATCTCACAAATCTACAAAACTATATTGAACCAACTAGAAATCGTGCGGAAGTGATTCTTCATAAAACAAAGAACCATGAAATCGATGAAATTTACTTAAAAAAATAATTTTCCCTTGTCAAAACGTAAGTTTTCAGATATAATGGTATAGTTAGTAAATATGGAGGTAAGAACATTGGCAAACATTAAATCAGCTATCAAACGCGCTGAATTGAACGTTAAACAAAACGAAAAGAACTCAGCTCAAAAATCAGCTATGCGTACTGCTATCAAAGCTTTCGAAGCAAACCCATCTGAAGAACTTTTCCGTGCTGCTAGCTCAGCTATCGATAAAGCAGAAACTAAAGGTTTGATTCACAAAAACAAAGCAAGCCGCGACAAAGCTCGTCTTTCAGCTAAACTTGCTAAATAAGAAACAGTCCATAGAGGCTGTTTTTTTGTCTCCAAATTGGAAAAGGTAGAAAATGAAAATCGCAATTATCGGATATTCTGGTGCTGGTAAGTCAACTCTAGCAGAAAAATTATCTAACTACTACTCCATCCCAAAACTTCACATGGACACACTCCAATTTCAACCCGGTTGGCAAGACAGTGACCGTGAATGGATGTTGGATGAGATGAAAAAATTTCTCACCAAGCATGAAGCTTGGGTCATCGATGGGAATTATTCTTGGTGCTATTACGAAGAAAGAATGCAGGAAGCTGACCAAATCATCTTTCTTAATTTTTCGCCATTGACCTGTCTCTTTAGAGCCTTTAAACGTTATCTCAAATACCGAGGCAAGGTCAGAGAAAGTATGGCAGCTGGTTGTCAAGAACAATTTAATTGGGAGTTTATCAGATGGATTCTTTGGGACGGACGGAGCAAATCCGCTAAGGAACGCTACAAGTGGATTCAAAAAAACTATCCATATAAAGTGGTCATCCTTAGATCACAAAAAGAGATAGACCAATTTCTAGATAAGAAAAGGAAGTCCTCCAATTCATAAAGAAGGACTTCCTTTTTGGCTATAATTATTCTGCAATCAAGGTTTCCAAACCAACCTTCATCATATCGGTGAAGGTATTTTGGCGTTCTTCTGCGGTAGTGTCTTCGTCTGGATTGACCAAACTATCAGAAATAGTCATAATAGCTAGCGCGTCAACATGGTGTTGGGCTGCCAGATAGTAAAGGGCTGCTGCTTCCATTTCCACAGCCTTGACTCCCCATTTACCAAGTTCGATGTTCTTTTCAAAGTAGTTTGAATAAAAGACATCAGAAGACAAAACGTTCCCAACGTGGGTGGTCATACCGAGTTCTTTAGCGATATGGTAGGCCTTATCCAACAAATCAAAGCTAGCGATTTGTGGAAAATCGTACTGTGGCCAGTCATTGCGGACGATGTTTGAGTTGGTTGCCGCTGCCTGCGCCAAAACCAATTCACGAACGTGAACGTCTTCATTCAAAGAACCTGCAGTTCCCACACGGATCAATTTTTTCACACCATAGTCAACAATCAACTCACGCGCATAAATCGAAATGGATGGCATTCCCATCCCAGTTCCCATGACAGATACACGGTGGCCCTTGTAAGTACCAGTGTAACCAAACATGTTACGTACTTCGTTAAAACAAACAGCATCTTCAAGGAAATTCTCCGCAATAAACTTAGCACGAAGAGGATCCCCAGGAAGAAGAATTTTATCAGCAATTTCACCCTGCTGAGCAGCAATATGGATAGACATAATTTATGATACAAAGAGCGACAAGAAAACGACTGAAAATTAGGAATCTGACGAGAAATCCTGATTTCTCAGTCAGATTATCTATTTTCCAAGTTTTCCGCTCGTGTTCAAATCAAAACACACGCTCTACCTTTCTTTATTTTATATTGAGAAAGATACCAAACCCGTCAAAAAGCAAAGGGAAAATAGGAGTTGGGTGCAGTGAGCGATGCTCGCTAGACCAACTATCTTTTTCCCACTGCTTTTAGGGTGGGTTCAATTCCTTTCTTTCTTAATTTTGATGATATTGAGAAGATTAGCCTGTCTTCAATTCAAACCCGAACTTCCCTTCTCTTCTGAGTTTTTAGAAAAGTTTTCCGCTCGGGTTCAAATCAAAACACACGCTCTACCTTTCTTTTTTTTTATTTTTATAGCTAGGAAAAATCGGATTCAATCAAGATTCCAATAGGTCTACTTCATTTTTATTTAAAACAGTTATAAATAAATTGAGAGTTTTTTTAATCTTTTAAATCAAATCATTGACTAGAAGAAATGGGTATTTCCTACCTAATTACTTTATTCTTTGACTTCTGACACAGTATGCTAGCCCAAGGAAAGCGGTCTAACATTTTTGCAAAAGCATAAGCTAGGAAAGCTGTTACTAAGAGATACGGAAGAGAATCTAAACCGATCCCAGTGAAGCCTATAACTAATCCGGTTGCAGAAATGGGAGCCCTCAAGGTCACAGACAAAAAGCAGACCGATCCCAAAAGCAAAATGCTTGGCTGGCTATCCCCACCTAGAATCATTCCAAAGAGAGCAGCTCCAGCCATCCCCAAGGCAAAAGATGGCGTAAGTGTACCACCATAGGCCCCTGCCCACAGAGTAATAAGAACGACCAGTGCTTTTAGGATAAACAAGAGGAATACTGTTTTGCCATTGCTACCATTCAATACTTCCTGAGCCATCATACGTCCATTTCCAAGTAGATGTGGAAAATAACTTGCCAACCCAGCAAGAAAAAGAAAAGCTGAGGGCAATGTTAGAAGTATTCGTTTATCTTTTATTCTGTTTGAAGACGCTGCCTTACTTAAGCGACCAAAAAGCCAAGCTAGTGGGGTTAAGAAAAGAAGTAATAAAGGAATAATCCATATTTCCTTTAATGACCATGTGATAGCAGGAATCTGGTAGAGAGCCTGATCTGAAATAACCAAGCCAGCTATATAGGTTGAGACATAAGTAGTCAAACCGACTAAGACAAATCGTTTAATAGATAGAGCAATTCCTAGGGTTTCAAAAACAAAGAAGACACTTGTTAATGGAACCTGATAAACAGCCGCTAAACCAGCACCAGCACCACAAGCAAGGAGAAAGATTTGATCCTTCTTAGAGAGAAAACATATTTTTCCAATTGGTCCTGCAAATAGAGTTCCAATCTCTCGTGGCGCAGCTTCTTTACCAATAGGTGCTCCCCCTCCAACTGCAATAATCTGCCAAATTGAATGAAATAGCTGTTTAAAAAAATGAAGTTTGTATTGTGAAGTCTCATCCTTCATCTGCGCTTTAATGGAAAAAATCTGTGATTTTTTTTGCAAGAAATACCAGACCAAGGATGAGCTGACACCCACGATTATTAAACTTAATCCTATCCGCGGCGAGGAAACTCCATCTGTCAAGAATACAGTTTGATGCTCTGATTGACCAAAAGCTATCCCCTCTATTATCTTTAAAAGATAATGTAGAAAAATACCAGATAAACCTGAAACTATTCCTTGCAAAATGACTGCTAGGAATAATTTAAGATTATAAGGGATTTTCTGAAAAATACTCCTCAATTCTTTTAACATAGTAATAATTCAGCAAAAACGGCTTTAAGTAAGCCTTTAACACACTCAGTCACATCTATAACCTCTTCGTGGTTAAGCTCTTCTTTGAAACCAGTAGTGTAGTTAGTAATACATAAAATTCCTAGAAGTTTCAAACCTGAATAGGCTACAACAATAACTTCAGGAGCAGTTGACATTCCGACCACATCTGTTCCAAGCATCTTATAGGTACGAATTTCTACTCGTGTTCAAATTAGAACACGTGCTCTACCTTTCTGTTTATACTCTTCGAAAATCTCTTCAAACCACGTCAACTCTATCTGCAACCTCAAAACAGTGTTTTGAGCTGACTTCGTCAGTTATATCTACAACCTCAAAGCAGTGCTTTGAGCAGCCTGCAGCTAGTTTCCTAGTTTGCTCTTTGATTTTCATTGAGTATTCATTTTGTTCTTTCACAGAGAGCTACCTGAGTTCTATTCAAGCTCAGGTAGTACTTTCTTATAAACTAGACAAACTAACTGTCATTGTACCATCAGATTACAAGACATCATCGTCACTCACCTTGGAATTCAATGTCGTACCCCAATGAGTGATTTTCCGATGTGGTTGGGCGAGAAGAGGTCTGTTGTCATAGATTGTTTGCCATCTATTCCAGATAAGACCTGTTCTCTTTTCGATCTTAATTCGCAGATTTCTCATATTTTCTTTAATTGGAAGGTTGAGTACAAAACCTGCAGTCTGGTTACGTCCATTTCCTTCCCAAGAATGACTGCGAACAACTGAATGACCATTTTTATCTACTGTAACTTCTTCCCAAGTTATAGAATAGCGTGCAATGTAAGCTCCACTATGCTGAATAGTTAGGGTTTTATCTTTTACAGGAGTGTAATTTAACACTTGTACTGGCTTAGAAGTTGGTGGTGTCACAGCATTCTTAGCTATAAATCGAAATACTTCTACTTCAGCAAGACTGAGAGCTTGATTTTTTTGACGTAGTTGAATGCGGACACGGCGACCCAACTTGCCATCCAACTGAAGATCTAGACGATTCCCTTCTAAACGAGAAACATATTTTCTAGTAACTTCTTTCCCTTTTTCATCATATAAAATCACATCAAAATCTGCCAAACGTTTGGAAAGTTCGCCATCTCCACGATTATAAAGACGGACAAGTCCTACCTGTTCTGTACGACCTAAATCAACTTCCCACCAAGGCTGGTTTTCAAATTTTGTATGAGTAATTGATTGCTGGCTGTAGTTACTATTAGTATTTCCATCTAGAGCACGACTAGCATCTCCTCCAAACTCGGTAGAACTTTGGCGTGCTTGCTTTTTCCATGCGATATTCTCAGCACGCAAAACTTGAACTTCTGCGAGACTGAGAGCATTATAACCATCTAACTCAATACGGACAAAACGAGCTTTTTTATAGTCAATTGCAATTTGTGCAGAGATATCTTTCAGAGATGCAATGCGCTTTCTGTCAATTTCTTTCCCAGAACTATCTAAAAGAATCACATTAAAATTGGTAAGCCTATCCTGAGCAGTATCTGTTCGATTATAGATATTGATTTGACGAATCGTTTCTTCCTTGTCTAAATCAACTTGCCACCAAGGCTTAGATTGAAACTCTGTATGCGTTACAGAATGATGAGCATAATTCCCATCAACTTTTCCATCTACAGCCCTTCTAGCGTCACCTCCAAAAGCTGTCGAACTTTGGGTAACCCGTTTCCCTAGAGCTATATTTTCAAGAGGTTCAGCGCTTGGTTGACTAGATGACAGAGGGACTTGTTGTTTCTTAAAGAAAGAAATTTTTTCCAGTTTTGGATCACGGTAACCCTGCTTATCCAATGTTGTTCGTTTTCCAATATTAAAGTTTGAAATATCATTCATGCGACTTTCAAAATAGCCACGCGAACGGTGTTTAACATTGGCGCTTCCTGTAGATGTCACAACATCACTATCATTTTGTAGCACAGATGTAACCACATTGTCGTTATCCACTACATAATGTTTAATTTTTCCATTTACAGCAAGCTTCCGACTTTCTAGTCCTACATCCCAGAAACCATTTTTGGCATTCCAGATTGTTCTTGAAGTAATGACCTTAGGTGCATTAAATGTTGTCACTTTTTTCAAAACATTATTATAAAAAGTAGGATATTTCTGATAAGCTTCAACTGCTGCTATTTGAGCTAGATAGCCTCCTAAAGAATGGCCTGTCATATAGAGATTGGTTATAGTGGAATCCTGCGCCAATTCTTTTACCACATTGCGGATATCATCCGCTTGTGCAGGTTTATTTCCTCCTAGCAAGGTCAAGTCCGTTCTCAAATCTTTTGCATCATTCAGTCTTGTCCCACGTATAGCCAACATTTGAACAGTATTGTCTTTTAAATAAGGAAGATCACTCTTAGTTTCAAATAGATAAGCATCCAAACCACTAGCTGTATGGTAAGCTTTTTTCATCTTCCAAAACGGGGCTAACTCATTGTGCATCATCTTATATTCTTGACGATTCAAGTAGAGACTAGGAAATGGATTTTTATGATCTAGAATTTTTTCGATATAGTCATCATCACGATAGGATAACTCCATAAAGAGAAGAGCATCTCGATCTGTAACATACCATTGTTTCTTATTATCATCTTCCCCATCTGCTAATCCGTCTCCATCACTGTCTGCCAGTAATGGATGACTGTTATATCCTAAATAGTCCTTACCATCTTTACGATAAACATAAAGCTCATCCTTATTTTTGATACCATCCTGATCGTCATCACCTTCTAAATTAAGGACTTTTTCACCATAAAGAGAATTGTCAAGCAAATCATTTTCTGAGTGCAGTTCTCCTTTTGAGATTTTCAAAAGATCTTCTGCTGTCACAGGACGAGAAGTTGTAGACTCATCCTTTACATTTTCCTCTTTATTCACTTCTTCAGGAACTAGAGCAGGCTCTGTTTTATGGGATTCCAGCTTTTCTTCTTCCTTCTGATTTTTAAGGACTTCTTTTGTTTCCGGAGCTGGTTGGATAACTGCTACTCTTTCCTCTATAAGAGGCGTTTCCTGTTTTTTATCAGTATTTTCTAGTTTTGTCGGACTATCCGTTGCATTTACTACTAGAGGAGTTTCGTTTTTCACAACTGGACTTCCTTCATTGGCAGAAATTCCTGTCGGTGCTAAAAAAGCAAAACCAACTGCAACAGATACAACTCCGATACTTAATTTTTTTATGCCAAAACGCATCATTCGTTGACCGATTTTCATTCTTTTCTAACTTTCTTTTATTTTCCCCTATTTACCAATAATTGATAAATAAGCATGTGATAACTTTTTGCTAAAAATATAGTAGTTGATTGGATTTTTGTTCATTTTTTAATCACAACAAACCCAATCTTCTCTACTAAATGTGATGAGAACTGAAACTTTCATTTCTAATCTAATGCCATCACCAATTTTTTTACAATTCAGCAAGAATTGCTTTCAGCAAGCCTTTGAAGTCACCTTTAACACGTTCTGTTACTTCCACAACTTCTTCGTGGTTGAGTTCTTCTTGGAAACCAGCTGCAAAGTTAGTAATACATGAAATTCCTAGAACTTTCAAACCTGAGTGGGCTGCTACAATAACTTCAGGAACCGTAGACATACCGACTGCATCTGCTCCCAATGTCTTATAGGCACGAATTTCTGCTGGGGTTTCATAAGTCGGACCAGTAACACCGATATAGACACCTTCATCAAGCTTGATACCAAGTTTTTTAGCCACTTCATGGGCAGTAGCACGGTATTCTGGTGTGTAGGCCTTAGACATATCTGGGAAACGTGGACCAAAATCATCCAAGTTTTCACCCATCAATGGGTTTTGCCCCGTCATATTGATATGATCTGAGATAGCCATCAAGGTACCAGGACCATAACCAATACCACCAGCTGCATTAGTTACAATGACACCTTCACATCCTAGCACTTTCATGACACGTACTGGGAAAGTCACGACTTCCAGAGGATTTCCTTCGTAGAAATGGAAACGACCTTGAAGAGCCAAAACCTTGCGACCTGCAAGTTCCCCATATACTAATTTACCAGCGTGACCAACTACTGTAGAGCGGCCCCAGTTTGGAATCTCAGCATAGTCTACTACAACTGGATTTTCGATTTCTTCTGCCAGTTCTCCCAGTCCTGATCCAAGGATTAGACCAAACTCAGGTGCTTGGATTCCCATTTCTTTCAGGAAAGAAGCTGTTTCATTGATTTTGTCTAAAAATGTCATTATGTGTCTCCTTTTTTAGTTTTTAGCATTTGACCGATTTTGTCAAAAGTTTTAGCATTGCGAATGGTGATTTGGCGGTAGAAAGGCATCTTAAGTAAGTACTTGTGATAGGCCGTTTCGTAGTAGGATTCCTCAGATAATTTCCCCCAGAAAATCCCAAGTCTTCCAAAATGAACGACTTCATCTTTCAGTTCCAAACTGTTCACTTTCTCGATGACTTGATCCACATCCAAGCTCTCCGTGTAAAAGAGGACATCCTTTCGTGCCAAATCTTTGGTCCACCAATCTGGCAGATTTTCCAGCTCTGCTTCATAGTCTTCTTGACTCAGCAAAGAAAAGCTCTGAATAAATGGATAATGGATTTCAAAGAAAGCCTCTAACTTTTCAACCAATTGGGCTTTGGGAGCTGTCGAAGTAAAGAAAATGTTGCCACTGTTGATGTAGGTTTCAAGCTTTTCCAGTCCCAACTCTGTCAGTTCTTGACGAAGTTGCGCCATGACAACCTTATTTTTCCCACCGACATTAATGCCCCTTACCAGTAAAGCATAGCGTGTCATCTTATACCAATTTATCTAAGAAACTTTCCCCAATCATGGCAGTTTCAACACCAAAGTTATCCGCAACTGTCGCTGAGATGTCTGCAAAATGTCCAACTGGAATCAAACCGTTTCCTTTAAAGGCAGGACTGTAAGCCAAAAGTGGGATATATTCGCGAGTGTGGTCTGTTCCTGCGTAAGTTGGGTCATTTCCATGGTCAGCAGTAATCAAGAGAAGGTCGTTCTCTCGCATGGCTGCGATAATTTCAGGTAAGCGTTCATCAAACTCATGCAAGCAATCACGGTAGCCGTGAGCATTACGACGGTGGCCGTAAAGGGCATCAAAGTCAACCAAGTTTGTGAATGAGAATCCTTTTTCAAATTCAGCAAGGCCCATGGTCTTCAATAGTGTATCAATTCCATGGCTGTTTGACTTGTTGTGGCCCATGTCATGGTTGATACCAGCACCGTTAAAGATATCATTGATTTTACCAACAGCGTAAGTATCGATACCAGCTTCATTCAATTTATCCAAAACAGTCGGTGCGAATGGGGATACAGCCAAGTCACGACGATTTGCTGTACGGGTGAAGTTACCTGGCTCACCAACATATGGACGGGCAATGATACGACCTAGAAGGGCAGGGCGCTCAAGGGTAATCGAACGAGCGTATTCACAGATACGGTACAATTCGTCCAAAGGAATGATGTCTTCGTGGGCAGCAATTTGCAAAACAGGATCAGCTGAAGTATAGATAATCAACTCTCCAGTTTCCATTTGACGTGGTCCAAAGTCATCGATAACAGCTGTACCTGAGTAAGGTTTGTTGGCTTCACGAATGACCTTTCGTCCTGAAAATTCTTCGATTTTTGTCAAGATTTCTTCTGGGAATCCGTTCCAGAAAGTATCGAAGGGCTCAGTAATGTTGAGGCCCATGATTTCCCAGTGCCCAGTCATCGTATCCTTACCAAGAGATACTTCTTCCAATTTTGTTGCATATCCTGTTGGATTGCTTTCAGCTGGAACAGTCTTAAGAGGAGTTTCTCGAGGAATATTTCCTAGACCGATTTTAGCCATGTTTGGCACATTCAAACCAACTGATTTGGAAATGTGTCCCAGTGTGTCAGAAGCTCCATCTGGAACCCCTGCATTGACAAAGTTATTAGCATCTGGTGCAGCACCGATTCCTACAGAATCTAGTACCACCAAGTGAATACGATTAAATTTTGACATAGTGTATCTCCTTATTATTTTGATTATTTTGCTTTTTTTGAAGTTAAAATCTGAACTCCATCTCGTCCAGCAACGATGACCTTATCCACCATTTGGTTGAATAAGCCGTGCTCCACGACACCAACGACATGGTCCAATTCTTGTCCGAAGGCAATTGGATCTTCGATGACATCCAAGGCAAGGTCAATGATAAAGTTCTGCATATCGGTCACAAAACGTTGGCTATCTTTTTCACGGAAACTTGGTTTGTAGCCAGCTCGTTCAAAACGACGAAAGACCTGTTCTGCGCCATACTGAACCACTTCTACTGGCAATTTAAAAGCACCCAATTTCTCGACTAGCTTGCTTTCATCCACTACCCAAATATATTCTTTTGAGGGTGTTGCTACAACCTTTTCCATCAGAAGGGCACCACCACCGCCTTTGATTCCGTTAAACTGGCTATCCACTTCATCCGCTCCATCAACCGTCACATCGACAACATCTACTTGGTCAATAGACTTGAGCGGGATATTAAGCCCTTCAGCCTGTTTACTAGTCACACTAGAAGTCGTTACAGCTGTAATCTGCAACCCCTCTTCCTTGATACGACGACCAATTTCTTCTACGAAATAATAGGCAGTAGACCCCGTTCCAAGTCCGACTACCATGCCATCCTTGACATACTCAGCAGCCTTGATACCTGCCATTTTCTTCAGATTTTCCACTCAAACACCTCCATTAAAGAGCTATTTCTATTATACCATGTATCCGTTTTTATTTCATGGATACACTAGAAAAACCCGAACATTTTTATGTCCACCTTGTTTTGGTAGTTAGAATCTTAGTTATGAGAACTTGTAGATAAAAACAGGTCCTAGCCAAAAGCAGCAACTGTTGATTTTTTATCATAAAGATGGTTAAATAATTAAGTACATAAAAGGAGAAATAGGATGAACCCATTAGATTTGTTTAACCAAGTAAAAGAATTAATCGAAACAAAAGATTTCGAAGCTGCTAAAACATTCGTTGCAGAAAATCAAGAACAACTTGGAGAATACTTCTCTCAAGCTCAGCAGTTGATTTCTGGTTCAGAAGGTCTAGATGGCCTCGTTAGCAAGATTAAAGGATTTTTCTAAAAATATAAGAGGCTGGCAAAACTCAATTTCAGTAGAAAATGAAATTCATTTTTCCCCACAATAAAACGCATAGTGTCAAATTTTTTGTAAATCTGATACTATGCGTTTTTATAATTAACTATGTTCTGTGATAAATTTATAGGCTTCTTGACCAGCGATAGCTCCATCTCCAACTGCTGTTGTTACTTGGCGAAGGTCTTTCAAGCGAACATCTCCAACCGCAAAGATACCATCAACTGCAGTTTTCATGTGGTTATCTGTCACAACCCAGCCTGCTTGGTCTTGAATATTCAATTCTTTAACAAAATCGCTAACAGGGTCCAAACCAACATAGATAAAGACGCCACCGAAGGCTTGTTCTGTCACTTGACCTGTTTTCACATTTTCAAATACGACAGATTCTACTCTGTTTTCACCCTTGATTTCCTTGACTACAGAATCCCAGATAAAGCTGACTTTCTCATTCGCAAAGGCGCGATCTTGTAAAACCTTTTGGGCACGAAGTTGGTCACGGCGGTGAACAATGGTAACAGTCTTAGCAAAGCGAGTCAAGAAGAGGGCTTCTTCAACAGCTGAATCTCCGCCACCAACTACCAACAAATCTTGGTCACGGAAGAAAGCACCATCACACACGGCACAGTATGAAACACCACGACTATTCAGTTCTTCTTCTCCAGGTACTCCCAAAGGACGGTGTTTAGAACCAGTCGCTACGATAACGGTACGAGTTTCATATGTTTGGCCATCAGTAATCACTTTCTTAAAATCACCATGATCTTGGACATTTTCAACATAACCATAAATGTGCTCAACACCAAGATTTTCAAGCGGTTCAAACATCTTTTCTGCCAATTCTGGCCCACTAATATTAGCGTATCCTGGGTAATTTTCGATATCAGAGGTATTATTCATCTGACCACCTGGCAGACCACCTTCAATCAAAGCTACTTTCAGATTGCTTCGAGCAGCATACAAGGCTGCAGTCATACCTGCAGGTCCAGCACCGATAATAATAGTATCGTACATATAGATTCCTTCTTTCTTGTTGTAACTATCTTTATTCTAACTCTTTTTTGTCAATCAAGCAAGGATTATGCCTTGAAAACAAGAATTAAACTCATAACCGCAAAGGATAATACTGGAACAACCAAGACTCCAATCATAATCATATCATAGAGATGGGCTTGGCGAGCCTTGGCTGTCTTATCAACTCCCGACATGGCTCTTAGTCCAATCCAAATCCCTAAAAAAATCAGGACGAGGATGGTGGTCAAGATCAAACTCTCGAAATATAAAGAAAATAGTTGCAGTAGCATGATTTCTCTCATTTCTATCTTTTTTAAAGAGTAAACTCAGCTAGTCCAGCTAACTGAGTTTTTCTTTATCTATTATATCAAATATAAGTCCGTTTGTAACTAGCGAAGAATTCTTTTGTCCGCTCTTCTTTAGGATGGTGGATAATCTCATCCGGTGTTCCAGACTCGATGATTTTCCCCTTATCTAAGAAGAGAATCTTATCAGCCACTTGGGCTACAAAGGACATGTCATGACTGACCAAAATCATGGTTTGACCTGACTTAGCAGCATCTGCAATAGACTTTTCTACTTCACCGACCAATTCTGGGTCAAGGGCTGAAGTTGGTTCGTCTAAGAGCAAGACATCTGGTTTCATAGCAAGCGCACGCGCTAAGGCAACCCGTTGCTTTTGTCCACCTGATAAATGGCGAGGGTAATGGTTTTCACGGTCAGAAAGCCCAACCTTAGCCAACTCTTCCTTGGCAATCTTAGTCGCTTCTTGGTCAGATAATTTCTTGACAACAACCAAGCCTTCTTTTACATTATCAAGTGCTGTTCGGCGTTCAAACAAATTAAACTGTTGGAAAACCATAGACAACTTACGGCGTAGAGCAAGGATTTCTTCTTGAGTGATTTTAGAAAAATCAACTGAAAAATCATCAATCTGAATAGAGCCACTGTCAGGTGTTTCAAGATAATTGAGACTGCGGAGGAAAGTTGATTTTCCAGCTCCTGAAGAACCAATCAAGGCTACAACTTCCCCTTTTTGAATATCTAAGTCCAGATGATCCAAGACAGTCTGTCCTGAAAAGGATTTACTTAAATTCGAAATCTTAATCATTAGCGAAGGTCTCCTTTCACATCTGTTTGCACTGTATCAGGTGCAGAAATAGCCATTTTTCTCTCGATGAAACGACCTAGGCTTTCAATTCCAATATTGACTACCCAATAAACAAGGGCAACAGAAATAAAGCGTTCAAAATAGCGGTAATCAGCTCCACCCAAAATCTGAGCTTGGGCAAAGACTTCCACAACACCAGCACTGAAGGCTAGAGAAGTTCCCTTGGTCAAGCCGATTAGGGAATTGATTAAAGTTGGAGTTGCCACAACTGCTGCATTTGGAATAATCACGCGACGATAAACTTGTGCTCGGGTCATACCTAAACTGCGTGCCGCCTCAATCTCACCAGGATTGACTGAGAGAATGGCTGCACGAATGGTTTCACTAGCATAAGCTGCCTCATTAAAGGCAAAGGCTACAATCGCAAAAACAGCAGCTGGAATCGCATTGATATTGAGACCAGTACCCCATTGCTGATTGAGGGCTTTCAAAGCCAAAGGAATTCCGTAGTAGGTCAACATGAGTTGCACTAAAATCGGTGTCCCTTTTAAGAAACTAACAAAGAAGGCCTGCAAGGGATATAAAATTTTGACACGATTGATTTTCACAATGGCAAAAAGAAGCGCCAAAACCAAGCCAAAAAGAGCACCACCAATGGTCAACATAATCGTTGTTGGAAGTTGTTGGACAATTCTTGGAATTCCATCAAAGACCGAACGTAGGCTAAACAGCTTGCCATCCGGAATCAATTGCATCAAGTTTTGGTACCAATCTGATGCTAAAATCGTTGTAACATTCATAAAAACATCCTCTCCTGATAATGATTCATTCTACCATACTTCTGCCGTCAATGAAATTATTTGCTACGGTCAGATACAGACTTTGTCTACCTACTAGTTTATCATACTTTGAAACAGGGAGGTTATATATTTTATCTATCAAAGAGATAGATAAAAACTATTTCAGTCCCAATTCTTCATAAGGTTTTCGATAACCGATTTGCTTAACAGTTCCATTTTCTACTAAAATGGGTCGTTTTAACAACATACCATCACTTGCTAGCAACTCAGCCGCTTCTTGGTTTGACAGACTTCCTACCTTATCTTTCAACCCTAATTCACGGTATTTGATCCCACTGGTGTTGAAAAATTGCTTCAACTCGAAACCTGAGGTCTCTAGCCAGTTTAAAATGACTTCTTGGCTAGGTGTTTCTTCGACGATGTGAACAGCTTTGTAGTCCACACCGAGTTGGTTTAATTCTTGTTTTGCTTTTTTACAAGTTGAACATTTTGGGTATTCGATAAATTCTAACATGTGTTTCACTTTCTATATATCTTTAAAATCTGCGCTTTCATGCTCCAAGAGCCAAGCTTTCTTTTCCACTCCTGCAGCATAACCTGTTAGACGCTTGCCAGCTCCTAGCACACGATGACAAGGTACTAGGATAGACCAAGGATTACGTCCTACCGCTCCGCCAATTGCTTGAGCAGAAGCCACTTGCAAATCTTGTGCTATTTGTCCATAGGTCACTGTCTGACCATAAGGAATTTCCTGTAAATAGGACCAAACTCTCTTTTCAAAATCTGTTCCGATTGGAGCCAAGGGCAGGTTGGATAAATCCTGAGACTTTCCTTTAAAGTAAGCATCTAAGCAAGTAATAACTGGGTCTAAAATGGGATGACTAACAACTGCTTCTATCGTCTCATCTCCTAGTCCCCTCTCAAAATACTTCTGCTCCTGCACCCAAATGCCATACAGATAATGGTCATCAGCTACAAGAGAAAGGGAGCCAATTGGTGAAGAGTAGAGCATTTTTGCGTACTTCTTTTGCATTATTTCTTCAATTTTTGATAGGCCAAGCGTTCGCCATCAACTTGAACCTTACCA
Source organism: Streptococcus mitis SK575 (assembly GCF_000257865.1). GTDB lineage: Bacteria > Bacillota > Bacilli > Lactobacillales > Streptococcaceae > Streptococcus > Streptococcus mitis_CQ. The sequence continues at coordinate 24,104 of NZ_AICU01000055.1, forward strand.
ACCTGTTTAAAACCTAGTTTTTCAAAAATATGCTGCATGGCCTTGTTTGCAACATGCGTATCTGATCGAAAATCTAGATAGTCAAAACCTTCAATCAAGCCCTCTAAGAAGGTTTGAGCCACCCCCTGTCCCTGCACATCTGCTGCCACAGCAATACGGTGAAAGACTAGGTACTCTGACTCCCCAGCTTGCCATTTTCCTTCATAAATGGCTTCATAGGCTGCCTCTGGACTCTTGGTCACAGCTGCATAAGCTAGTAGTTCACCCTCTTCCAAGGCAACATAGGCTTGACCTGAGATAATATCTTCAATAATAATATCAGCATTTGGATAGCCATTTTGCCACTGGTCACTACCAGCATCCGCTAAACATTTTTTAGCATCCTCCATCACCTGCATGATGGCATCTACTTCATCTGGAAAAGCTAAACGAATCTCCATCTTTTCTCCTCATTTCTGACTAGTTTCTCCCATCATAGCATAATTTAAGTCTTTCTACAAGCAGTTAAAACTTGACTTTCTGTTTTTATTATTCTATAATCTAGTTATTAAAACTAGTTAAAAGGAGTTGGAAATGAAAACTACCTTTTCCTACCCAAAATGGGCAGAAATTCCAAACATTGACCTCTATCTGGACCAGGTTTTGCTCTATGTCAATCAGGTCTGCGCCCCTATTTCTCCTGATAAAGACAAGGGCCTGACAGCATCCATGGTCAACAATTATGTCAAACATGGTTACCTGACAAAGCCTGACAAGAAAAAATACCAACGCCAACAAATTGCCCGTTTGATTGCTATCACAACCCTCAAGTCGGTATTCTCTATTCAAGAAATAGCACAGACACTTAATACTCTACAAACTCAAGCAAGTTCAGACCAACTCTACGACGCTTTTGTGGACTACATGAACCAAGGAATTGATCCAGCTAACCCCATTATCCAAACCAGCTGCCAAACCGTTAAACTCTATCATCAAACTCTAGACTTAATCCATCATACTGAAGAGGAGGTAATCCAATGAACACCAGTCTTAAACTCAGCAAACAACTCAGTTTTGGAGAGGAGATTGCTAATAGTGTGACCCATGCTGTGGGTGCAATCATCATGCTCATCTTACTCCCCATTTCATCCACCTATAGTTATGAAGCACACGGATTTTTATCATCTATCGGCGTTTCCATTTTCGTTATTAGTCTCTTTCTCATGTTTCTATCATCCACCATTTACCACTCTATGGCCTATGGTTCGACCCACAAATATGTCTTGCGAATCATTGACCATTCGATGATTTATGTGGCTATCGCAGGCTCATACACGCCCGTCGTCTTGACCTTAATGAATAACTGGTTTGGCTATCTAATTATTGCCATCCAATGGGGAACGACCATCTTTGGTATTCTCTATAAAATCTTTGCTAAAAAGGTCAATGAGAAATTTAGCCTTGCTCTTTACCTGATTATGGGCTGGTTGGTTCTAGCTATCATTCCAGCCATTATCAGTCAAACAACGCCAATTTTCTGGAGTCTCATGGTCACTGGCGGACTCTGTTATACAGTTGGGGCTGGATTTTACGCCAAAAAAAAACCTTATTTCCACATGATTTGGCATCTCTTTATCCTAGCAGCATCTGCCCTCCAGTACATTGCCATTGTTTATTATATGTAAAAATAGGTTAGGAGAAAAAATCCTAACCTATTTTTATTCTCTATGTCTGTTTTATACCCAATCAAAAATGTACTCTAGTCCATTTTATAGTACCTACTAGCGTGCCGTCAATTATGGGATACTACTTCCCTACTAGTACGTAAATCAGAATAGTTATACTAATTCAAACCACGTCAGCGTCGCCTTACCGTATATATGTGACTGACTTCGTCAGTCTTATCTACAGCCTCAAAACAGTGTTTTGAGCAACTTGCGGCTAGCTTCCTAGTTTGCTTTTTGATTTTCATTAAGTATTAAATCATAATCATCCGTTAATGAACCGTACCTAACGAATCAAGACAGACAAATGGTCACATATCAAAAACGTTTTCCAATGTTTTTTTGACTATGATTTCTTTAAATGCATTTTTTCCTAAGGTAAATCATTCCCTGCTGCAAGATAAATTTCATACCATTCTTTTCTTGTTAAGCTAAAGTTTGCCGCTTGGCTAACTTCTCTCAAGTGCTTAGGATTTGTTGTTCCTACCACTGCCTGCATTTTTGCTGGATAACGCAATATCCAAGAAATGGCAATAGTTGAAGAGGTTACTCCATATTTAATAGCTAAACGATCAAGTACTTGATTTAAAGCTTGAAATTTCTCATTTCCAACAAAATTCCCTTTAAAATACCCAAATTGTAAGACAGACCATGCTTGAATGACCACATCGTGTAATTTGCAATATTCAAAAATGCTGCCATCTCGCATAGCTGCTTGACTATCTTCCATATTAACATGAAAACCTGATTCGAATCCTGGAGTAAAAGCCGCACTCAATTGTAACTGATTAACAGCTAACGGCTGCTTGACATCTTTTTTAAGCAACTCCATCATCATAGGATTTTGATTAGAAACTCCAAAATTTCGGACCTTACCTTGTTTATAAAGGAAATCAAAGGCTTCTGCTACTTGCTCAGCTTCCATCAAAGCATCTGGTCGATGAAGAAGCAAGCTGTCCAGATGATCAATCTTCAATCTTTGCAAAATACCGTCTACTGATTTTATAATATAGTCCTTAGAAAAATCAAAATAGGTAAATTCTTCTATGCGAATGCCACATTTGGACTGAATCCACATCTTTTCTCTTAAATCTGGACGATTTTTTAGGACAAGACCTAACAGTTCTTCACAACGACCACGACCATAAATATCAGCCAAGTCAAAAGCATTGATTCCAACAGACAGTGCTGTTTCTACAAGCTCTTCAACTTCTTTTACAGACTTATCTTCTATTCTCATCATTCCGAGAACAATTTCTGATAATTCTTTGTCATCTGGACCAAGAGTTATGTATCTCATCAAATTTTTCTCCTTAAATTTCTAACATTCTTCCCTTCATTATAACAAAAAACCGCTTTGCAACGGCTTTTTGACTGTGATTTATTCTATTCTTCCATCATTTACATGATTACCAAGTTAATCCAGCTGCTTTAATTTCTTTCTTAGAGGCATACTTGCCATTTGGTTTATGCCATCTTCCTCTGGAATCTTTGAAATAACCACCTGAATTTGCTGAATGCGTGTTTGATTCCTGACTCTCTTCCTTTTCTTGTTCTGCTTGACGAGCCTTTTCTTCCTCTTCTTTCGCCTTCTTCTCGGATTCTGCTTTTTCCTCCGCCTCTTTCTTAGCCTTTCCCTCAGCTTCCTTCTTGGCTTTTTCTTTTTCTTCTTTTACTTTTGCGTCTTCAACTAGGTTTTTAGCAGTACCATCCAAATAGTTAATTTCTGCATTAGCCGAAACATTGTCTAAAACGACATGCGTCACAGAATACTTATCCACCTTTTCTTTACTACTCTCCAATTTAATTTCTAAGAGTTTACCATTTTCATCAATCCCTACATATTGCAACCCTATCTGTCTAGGAATAAGCTCATCATTTTGATAAATTGGCGTCACCTTGTAGTCAAGATAGTAGTTTGGATGATTAGCGAGCCATGAATCCAATCGATTTTCATAGTAAAGTATACTACTCTGGTTATGTTCATCCGTTCCAGAATAGTTTCCAGCATTGAGCCAGTTAGTCATAGGAACTAAATTTCGCTTTTCGTCATTCAAACCGCTAAATTGGTAACCAATTAAATGACCTCTACTCATCAACCAAGCTTCTTCCCGGCCATCTCCGTAAAAGAATTTATAGTTGTGCCACCCTACTGGATCATAGGTCAATTTTGAATCTCTTTTCTCAGTTGGCTCATCGCTATCCTTTAGCTGAATATGAGCACCCGTCGCACGATTTTTAGAATCAAGTTCTCCAAGTTCAAGCTGTTTTTCACTTTTAAAAGGCAATAGACCAGCTTCTTTAAACAACTTTTCATCAAACTTAGCTTGTTTTTGTTCCACGTTTGCTTCTGGAACTTTTGCTTCTTCCTTATGACCAGAACAAGCCGCCAAGGTAAAGACTGATAAAAAGGCTAGACTCGCATAAACCAACTTCTTCATATTTAACATCCTTAAGCATTTTTATTCCATTTTACTATAATATATCAAAACAATCAATTGTATTATATATTATTATTGTTAAAAACCGCTTTGCAACGGCTTTTTGACTATATTTCACTCCATTTTATCTTCTTAAACCCACGGAACAGGAGAAAGATACCAATAAAGAGAACAGCTAAAGGAATAACTTTTGTAAGGAAAACATTTGAAATGCCCATCCACTCATAGTAACGAAGCAGAGAACCTACCACAAGATGGGCAATAATCATACTAACAAATGGACGAAAAATCGGTTCTTTCCAATTCCAAATACTGATGACTAGGGAAATCGTAAAGACAGACAAACTATCCCAGGGAGCCGGAAGATAAAAGGCTCCTTCTTGAATGAAATTTGCCATTCCTACATATCCCAGAACAACTAGTAGAACAAGAATCCCAACGACAATATAAGTGCCAATTTTCATCTTAGGAGAATCTTGGACTAGCCCCCAACGTAAGATTGTAGCCACAAGTCCAAATCCAATCAGAAAAATAAGAAGTTGCCCTAAAAACGTGAGCAAATTGACTGTTAAGAGAGGGCCTTTTGAAAAATCACCCAGTAGCTGATAGTAACGTAATATCGCTAGGACAAAAATTGGTGTCAAAAGGGACTCCTTGATAGAACTGCTGGGTGCTTCCTTGAGAATCTCTTTCATTATTTTTTTAGGATTCTTACCTAGATAATCCTCTGCACTCATGCCATCTCGTTCTGCTTCTGAGAAATCTAACATAATCAAATAAATCTGCTCTCTGAGATAGTCCTCATCATAGAGAAATCCAGCAAGATTAAAACTATCCCACAGCTCCTCAAAATACTGCTGATTCTCCTCAGAAAACTCATGCAACAAATTGTTTGTTTCTTCATAATACTTCATTTTTGTCATGGTTTATCCTCCATTCTTAATTCCTTCTACTTTTTGACTCAAATCGTCCCATTGTTGCCAAAAGACCGAGACACGCTCTTCTCCTTCTTTGGTTAACGAAAAATACTTCCGATCTGGACCATCTGGCGACGGGCGCATGTCGCCTCTTATCCATTGATTTTTTTCTAACTTTTGCAACAAAGGATAAATAGTTCCTGGAACGATAGTGTCAAATCCAGCCTCTCGCAAAGTTTGAACCAACTCATAACCGTATCGCTCTTTTTGACCAATCATATCCAAGACACAACCTTCAAGAACACCTTTTAATAGTTGAGTTTCCTTCATCCCTTCCCCCTTCTATCTATTTTGTAATGCCTACTAGTAGCTTCATCTATAATATACCACTTCCACACTAGTTTGTAAAGCATAATAGTTAAATAAAAAACAGAACTAGCACGAACTAGTCCTGTCTACTTTTACCCAATCACACTTCCGTTTGGTACAGCTGGATCAACTGTGAGAAGGGTTAATTTTCCATCATGTTCAGCTGATAGGATCATCCCTTGGCTGACATATTTCTTCATCATCTTACGAGGTTTGAGGTTGGCAACGATTTGGACTTTCTTGCCGACCAATTCTTGTTCATTTGGATAGTATTTTGCAATTCCTGAAAGAATTTGACGATCTTCTCCATCACCAGCATCCAAGCGGAATTGGAGCAACTTATCAGAACCTTCTACTTTAGAAACTTCTTTGACTTCTGCGACACGGATTTCAACCTTATCGAAGTCTTCAAACTTGATTTCATCCTTGTTTAGTTTGAGTTCAACTTCATCTGGATTCCATTCTTTTTCGACAGCTGGTTTGTTACCTTCCATTTGTTCTTTGATATAGGAGATTTCTTCTTCCATATCCAGACGTGGGAAGATTGGTGTTCCCTTAGCAACTACAGTTACACCTGCAGGGAAATCAGCCAAGTTCAAGTTTTCAAGGCTAGAAACTTCTGCTAGACCCAGTTGAGTCAAGACTGCACGACTGGTTTCCATCATAAACGGTTCAATCAAGTGTGCTACAACACGAAGGCTGGCTGCCAAGTGACTCATGACACTTGCCAATTGGTCACGGAGTGCTTCATCCTTAGCCAAGACCCATGGAGCTGTCTCGTCTATGTATTTGTTAGTACGTGAGATGAGGGTCCAGACTGCTTCAAGCGCACGAGGGTAGTCAACTGCTTCCATATGTGTATGGTAGTCAGCGATTGATTGTTCTGCAATGTCAGCAAGGACATTGTCAAATTCAGTCACACCTTCTACATATGCAGGGACTTGACCATCAAAATATTTGTTAATCATGGAAACCGTACGGTTGAGAAGGTTTCCAAGGTCATTAGCCAATTCATAGTTGATACGGCCTACATAGTCCTCTGGTGTGAAGGTTCCGTCTGAACCAACTGGAAGGCTACGCATGAGGTAGTAACGAAGTGGATCTAGTCCATAACGCTCTACCAACATTTCAGGGTAAACGACATTCCCTTTAGACTTAGACATCTTACCGTCTTTCATGACGAACCAACCATGAGCAATCAAACGATCTGGCAATTTGATATCCAACATCATAAGAAGGATTGGCCAATAGATTGAGTGGAAACGAAGGATGTCTTTTCCTACCATGTGGAAAACTGTTCCATTCCAGAACTTGTCAAAGTTACCATGTTCATCTTGACCGTAGCCAAGAGCTGTCGCATAGTTAAGAAGGGCATCAATCCAAACGTAGACAACGTGTTTTGGATTTGATAGGACTGGTACTCCCCATGTAAAGGTTGTACGAGAAACTGCCAAATCTTCCAAACCTGGTTCGATGAAGTTGCGAAGCATTTCATTCAGACGACCATCTGGAGTGATAAATTCAGGATGGGACTTGAAAAATTCCACCAAACGATCTTGGTATTTGCTGAGACGAAGGAAGTATGATTCTTCAGAAACCCATTCTACTTCGTGACCTGATGGAGCAATACCCCCAGTTACATTTCCAGCTTCGTCATGGAAAACTTCCGCAAGCTGGCTTTCTGTAAAGAATTCCTCATCTGAGACTGAGTACCAACCAGAATATTCACCCAAATAGATATCATCTTGAGCAAGCAGGCGCTCAAAGACTTGAGCTACTACTTTTTCATGGTAGTCATCCGTTGTACGGATGAATTTATCGTATGAGATATCGAGTAATTGCCAGAGTTCTTTAACACCAACTGCCATTCCGTCAACATAGGCTTGAGGGGTGATTCCAGCTTCTTCAGCTTTTTGCTGGATTTTCTGACCATGTTCATCAAGACCTGTCAGATAAAAGACATCGTAGCCCATCAAGCGTTTGTAACGTGCTAGGACATCACAGGCGATGGTTGTGTAGGCAGATCCGATATGAAGTTTTCCAGATGGATAGTATATCGGCGTTGTAATATAAAAATTCTTTTCAGACATAATTTTTCCTTTCCAGGCAAATGAAACCTGTTTTTCTAACACTTCATTATATCACATTTTGAAGGATTTTCGATAGAGAAATCCATACAAAAACAAGATAGACGAGTGTCCATCTTGTTTATTCTATTCATAACGAAGGGCTTCAATTGGATCAAGTTTCGATGCCTTGTTGGCTGGCAAGACTCCAAAAATCATACCCACGCTAGCCGAAACTGCAAGACTAAATAGGGCAACTGGAATTGATACTCCTACTTCTATACCCGCAATCAATCCTTGCAAGAGTATACCAGCTATAGCGGTTAAGCCTGTCGCAATGGTTAAACCAATGACTCCACCAAGCAAGGTCAATATCATAGATTCAATCAAAAACTGAATTAAAATATTGGCACGCGTTGCACCCAAAGCCTTACGGAGACCAATCTCACGCGTACGCTCCGTCACCGAAACCAGCATGATGTTCATAACACCAGTCCCTCCAACAAAAAGTGAAATTCCTGCAATGGCACTAATAATCGTAGTTATAAAACCGAACATTTGTTGTACTTCTTGGAAGGCAGCAGTCGCATCTGACACCTGATACTCCCCTTGCTGAAGACCAGCAATCTCGGTCAATTTTCTAGCTAATTCTGGTCCCACTGTTGGTGTCAAACTGGTATCATTGACACGGAAGACAATATCAGAAATTTCATCCGTATTAAAGTTATTGGCAAGAGAAATATTAGTCGTAATTGGAAGTCCACCAATACCAAAAGTCTTGGCAGTCTTGGCCTCATCGCTGGTATAGACACCAATGACACGATAGCTAAAGCCACCAACATCTATAACCTGGTTAACAGCTTCTTGAGCAGATCCAAACAGGCTATTAGCAAGTTCTTGGTCTAGCAAAATGACACTGGCCACATCTTTATAATCCTGAGCTATGAGACTGCGGCCTGCAACAATTTCATTTTCAACTGCCTTCATGTAGGTAATATTCCCACCTGTCAAGCTAGCGCGCTCCACTTTTTTATCTTTATAAGACAGGGTGGTATTCGTTGAGTTGGTTACATAGTAACTGTCCACACCCTTAAGTTTTGCTGCCTCCTTGACCCAGGATTCTTGCGGTTTTGGTGGTTCAACAGGAACATCCTCTTCTTTACCAGATACTGTCAAAGCTGATTGCTTTTGGGTAAAAGAACCATCTTTACTTTTGATAGGCGAGAAAAAGACATGGATATTCTTCTGTGACTTGGTCATATTTTTATTAACCTGACGAGACATAGAATCTCCTAGAGCCATAATCACAACAACTGATGAAACACCGATGATGATTCCAATCATAGTGAGAAAAGAGCGCATCTTATGGGCCATGATAGATGAAAAGGCGAATTTTAGATTCTGCATCTTAGTTTTCCTCCTTTTCTAACTGAGCACTATCAGATGAAATAACTCCATCTCGAATGACAATCTGACGTTTGGCATAAGCAGCGATCTCAGGCTCATGCGTTACCATGATAATGGTTTTTCCTTCTTTGTTCAAGTCAACCAATAGTTGCATAATTTGATTCCCTGTTTTGGTATCCAAGGCTCCTGTCGGTTCGTCCGCTAGAATAATAGAAGGATTATTTACCAAGGCACGCGCAATAGCCACACGTTGCTTTTGACCACCAGATAATTCCGAAGGCAAATGATGACTACGTTCTGTCAATTCAACCTTATCTAGATATTCCTCAGCTAACTTGCGACGTTTTGAAGCCGAAACTCCCGCATAAATCAAGGGCAATTCTACGTTTTGCAGAGCATTGAGTTTAGATAGAAGAAAGAACTGTTGAAAGACAAATCCGATTTGTTGGTTGCGGACCTTGGCTAGTTGTTTTTCACCTAGTCCAGCCACTTCTTGACCTTCAAGATAATACTCTCCACTGGTTGGTGTATCCAACATGCCAATCGTGTTCATCAGGGTTGACTTACCTGAACCGGATGGTCCCATGATGGCAACAAATTCACCCTCATTCACTTCTAGGTTGATATTTTTGAGAACCTGCAGTTCTTGGTCACCATTACGGTAGCTTCTGCAGATATTTTTTAAACTAATTAGTTTCTTCATCAGCCTTCACCTCTTTTCCTTCCTCTAGAGAAGACGTTGGGTTACTGATGACCTTGACTCCATTTGTCAGACCTGAAGTGATTTCTTGGTTGTCTGCATCAGCATTACCCAAACCAACTTCCACTTTTTTGGCCTTTTTCTGCTCGTCAAGCACCCAGACATAGTTCTTATCATTTTCAGTCACAATACTTGTTAGAGGAACCAAAATAGCTTTAGTCTTGTTCTTCACCTCAACACTTACTGAGAATCCTTGTTTTAAATCACCGATTTCACTTGTAACATCAATGGTATATGGATATTTAGAACCAGAATTACCACCTGCTGCGGCAGTAGCTGCACTTGCTGCTTCACCATTGTTTTTAGGGTAGTCAGAAATGTAGCTAATCTTACCAGTCCAGCTCTTATCTTGGTAAACTTTAGAAGTAAAGGTTACTTCTTGTCCTACAGAGAGGTTGGCAAGGTTATATTCAGATAGTTCCCCCTTAACTTGCAAGTTTTCATTGCTAACGACATGAACTACCACCTGGCTAGCTCCAGTTGGAGATTTAGAAACATTACGGTTGACTTCGACCACAGTTCCCTCTAAGGTACTGAGAACCGTCATTGCATCCAACTGACTTTGAGCCTTGCTTAATTGCGCTGCTGCATCTGCACGAGCATCACGAGCATCACCTAATTGTGCATAAATAGATGACACTGAATTTCCTGAGACTGGAGCTGGAGTTTGGGCTGCAGCTCCTTCGCCTCCTGCTGGTACTGGTAACTGGGGAGCTGAAGCAGCTTCATTTCGTGCTTGATTGAGTTCATTGATATGACGGTCTGCCTTAGCAACTGCTCGACTCGCTGAATCATAGGCCGCCTGGGCTTCTGAACTACTGTACTTGACTAAAGCCTGCCCTTCACTGACTTTATCACCCACAGAAACAAGGATTTCATCTAAATCTCCCTTACTAGCATCAAAATAAACATATTGTTCATTTTTTGCTGTTACTGTCCCTGACAATAAAACAGAGGATGCCACGCTTCCTTCCTTGGCAACAACAAGATGAGTAGCCTCATCTTTCACAGCAGTCTGAGAAGGTTGTCTAAAGAGTAAAATCCCCCCAGCACCCAATACAACTACACTTGCAGCACCGATTGCTGCATACAATTGCCACTTTTTAGCTTTACCATTCTTTTTCATAATGAAACTCCTTTTTGATTTAAAGTTCTTAACAATATTATACAAAAATTATCAATTTGAAACAATAACATTTCAGAACGAAATAATGACATTTCAGGATTTAATTATTGTTCGGAATTTATTTTACAATCGTTGTACTAGTTATATAATACACTTTATTTTTCTTTTTTGCAAGCCTTTTCTTTAATTTTTTTGAACGTAGCAGATTTTTGCAATCACATCAAAAAAAAGATAGAATATGACTATCAAAAAATGACACTCTACTATTTAAAAGAGTATAAAGGAGTTTTCAATGAGAGAATATGATATCATTGCTATCGGTGGAGGTAGCGGAGGAATTGCTACCATGAACCGTGCTGGTGAACACGGAGCCAAAGCGGCCGTTATTGAGGAAAAGAAACTAGGTGGAACCTGTGTCAATGTCGGTTGTGTTCCTAAGAAAATCATGTGGTACGGGGCGCAAATCGCTGAGACTTTCCATCAATTTGGAGAAGACTACGGCTTTAAGACTACTGATCTTAACTTTGACTTTGCTACCCTACGTCGTAATCGTGAAGCCTACATCGATCGCGCTCGTTCTTCTTATGATGGCAGTTTTAAACGCAACGGTGTAGACTTGATTGAAGGTCATGCTGAATTTGTAGATTCTCATACTGTTAGCGTAAATGGTGAACTGATTCGTGCTAAACATATTGTGATTGCTACTGGTGCCCATCCAAGTATTCCAGACGTTCCTGGTGCTGAACTAGGTGGCTCTTCTGATGATGTATTTGCCTGGGAAGAACTTCCAGAGTCAGTTGCCATTCTAGGCGCTGGTTATATCGCCGTTGAATTGGCTGGCGTGCTCCACACTTTTGGTGTTAAGACAGACCTCTTTGTTCGCCGCGATCGTCCTTTACGTGGTTTTGATTCTTACATCGTTGAAGGTCTGGTCAAGGAAATGGAAAGAACAAACTTGCCACTTCATACTCACAAAGTCCCTGTCAAGTTAGAAAAAACTGCTGAAGGCATTACCATTCATTTCGAAGATGGTACTAGTCACACAGCTAGCCAAGTTATCTGGGCTACTGGTCGCCGTCCAAACGTTAAGAGCTTGCAACTTGAAAAAGCTGGAGTCACTCTGAACGAACGTGGCTTTATCCAAGTGGATGAATACCAAAATACTGTTGTTGAGGGAATCTATGCTCTAGGTGATGTAACAGGCGAAAAAGAACTGACTCCAGTTGCTATCAAGGCTGGACGTACCCTATCTGAACGTCTCTTTAACGGAAAAACAACTGCAAAAATGGACTACTCAACTATTCCAACTGTTGTCTTTTCACACCCTGCTATCGGAACTGTTGGTTTGACAGAAGAACAAGCCATTAAAGAATACGGTCAAGACCAAATCAAGGTTTACAAATCAAGCTTTACGTCTATGTACTCTGCTTGCACTTGCAACCGTCAAGAAACTCGTTTCAAATTGATCACAGCTGGTTCAGAAGAAAAAGTTGTCGGACTTCATGGAATTGGCTACGGCGTTGATGAAATGATTCAAGGATTTGCCGTTGCTATCAAAATGGGAGCAACCAAGGCTGACTTTGACGCAACTGTGGCGATTCACCCAACTGCATCTGAAGAATTTGTAACTATGCGTTAATCGAAATAAAAGAAGCAGAGCAAAAAACACTTCTAAATATCAAAAAGCGAGTATTTCCGTAGTTGGAGATACTCGTTTTCTTATGTTTTATTTTATAGTATGTTGAAATAAGATATGCAAAAATCAATTAACAAACCATAGCAAAATACAAGGATTATAATACAATCATTTATTCTTTTCTTTAAAAGATTCATATATTTTTTTATATAACTCTTTGATATCTTTTTTCTGAGAATTCAACTCTTCTTTACCATAGTCAAAATTTGCTACTACAAATCCCTCGTCAGCATCAGAAAAAGTAAAAAACTCTATTTCAATTAGTTTATTATGCTTAGAGTCCTCTATAGTGTCTCCTAAACCATTATTGAATTTCTTCACTTCTTCTTCACGAACTCCGAACCCAAAAGCAGCACCATTTGCAATAAGGTTTGAAAATACTTCTTCTGAAGACTCTACTTCTTTCACAGTTATGAAGTATATAGCCTCTTCCGTTTCTACTTGTCTCACTTTATTCCATTTTTCTGTATCACTAGAAGAAAGCGTATAGACTGTTAACTCCACCGTTGGTTTAATGGTATTTTCTTTTGTAATCATTTGTTTTCCAAAAAAGAAGAAGGCAAGTAACCCAGCTACAAAGATCAAAGCAATATAAATTATCTTTTTCATACATTATACCCTATATCTTTCATGTCAATTATCACATCAACTTCGTTATAGACAGCTGGATCATGCGTCGCTATTATAACATATTTGTCTTCATCTTTTTCATTTAATAACAAACGAATGATTTCTTTTCCAATCTCACCATCTAAAGCTCCTGTGGGCTCATCTGCTAAAATAATTTTACGTGGTTTCATTAACATTCTGGCAATAGCTACACGTTGAGCCTGCCCACCAGACAATTCGTATATTTTTTGATGTAAATAGTCACTTGACAGTCCTACTTTTTCAAGTACGTCAGTTATTGTTTTTTTGTCTTTAGTGATAAGGCTCAGATTATCATATACTGTTTTGTTATCTATTAAAGAATAATTCTGAAATACATATCCAACAGTATTTTTAAAAAAAGTTCTTTCTTTTATCTTCCAAATATCTTGTTTATCAACTAAAACATTCCCACTGTCAATTTTTTCTAATCTTCCTATAATGTTAAGAAGGGTGCTTTTACCAGAGCCAGAACCTCCAATCAATGCATAACTTTTTCCAGATTCAAATTTTAAATTTAAGTCTGTAAAGATCTTTTTTGAGCCGAAACTTTTTGAAACGTTCAAAAGGTCAATTGTCATGTTTCATCTCCTTTTAAAATTTTAGTATAGCTTTCAGATAATTTTCTAAAACTCATGATTATTGACAACATCAAAACGAGCAGAGAAGCGAGACCAATATATAGCAACTCTATTTGACCTGTCATAAGAAATGTAAATAGGATAACTATTGTAATAGTCATCATAAAATACTTGAGACTTGAAATTGCTATATATGTTTTTGACAGACCCAAAATAATTTTTTTCACATATTCATTCTGTTTTAGGGCAATATAAAGTTGGACATATTGATAAATGAGTATAAAGACAATACTGTAAATTATCTTCTGCAAAATTTGTGAAAGTAGAATTTGGTGCTCTAAGGACTGGATCTTTAATTTCACAATTTGGTAAACATCTACTGGATTCATTGAAAAATTCAACTGGCTAGCCATTTCATTTATTTTCTTTACCGCCTCAGGACTAAAAAGAGACTTATATGTTATATTACTAGCCAAAGAAAACTTATTATTTTCCATCATTTTGTCCGTATCTAACACAACAACAATGTTATCTTTACTATCTGCTACACTTGCGATTGGTAAAAACTCTTTCATTTTATGATTATCATCAGCATCTTCATTAAAATAAAAAATTTTTTTCCCATCAGGAATTATTTGTACTGCAATTTCTTCTTTTGTATAGTTTGTTCCAATAAATTGTTCTGCTACAACTGTATTTTCAATAGATTTCTGATTTTCTTTCCATTTCTCAGGAATATAGATGGTTGCTATCTTATTATCTAAAAGATGATAGTTTGTTCCATTCACTTTATTTTGTAGGTTAGCACCTGTTTGATTGATATAAATCAACTCTTTATTTATTTCTGGATTCGTTATTCCGTCATTTTCTAATTGTTTAGAAAAATTTTCCATAACATGTGAAGTTTTCATGAAATCTGGAACATATGCTGAGGATCGATCTATATATAAATAATCTAAGTTTTTTAAGGAAGCAGCTATCTGTAGATACTGACCATCCGAATCATTAACTTCTCCATTTTTAGTAGAGTTACTTTCAATTCCAAGGAACTCAATCCTTCTCCAGTCTTTTACTGTGTCCCATGGTACTAAATTCTGTATCTGAATGTTAATACTGGATTGACTACTCTTTGTTTCTTGTAAAAAAACTCCTGAGATAAGGATAATAATCGAAATAATGGCAAGCCATACGACAAAAATAAGTTTATTTTTCGCCTTGTTTTTAATAATTTCAATAGGCTTTTCAACCTGAATCGTCAACCAAAATAAAACAAAGGTGATGAGATCAATGATTTGAAATAGTATAAAATTCGTTAAAATCAGAGAGAAAAATAACTTAGAACTATAGGTGAAGAAACCATTTCCCAAAAAAGAACTGTAAGAAATCATCAATAAAGCCATCATAATCAGTTCAAAAATAAGAGAAATACCATAATCTCTTCTTAGATCGTATACAGGCAATCCCAAAGAACGTCGTATCACTCCTTCTTTAATCTGCTTCGTTCTAACAACAAATAACACAACTAATAAAGTTAAGTAAATTGAACCCATTAACAGTATTCTTAAAGTTCCAGTAAATTGTAAGATTCCTCCTATATACCAAGGATAAGCCATATATACTGTTTGCAACCCCGTCATCGTAAGTGGTTTCAAACTATCTATATCCATTTTCCCAAGGGTGTAATACATCCCTATTATTGGTGTTGACTTTAATTGTTCATTATTTACATCATCAAAATTTACATACCTCAACTGACCCGAACTCTGAACGATGGGCTTGTAAATGGTAACCTTTTCCGATTTTGATAAATCACGAACCATTTCGTATATTTCGTTATTTGAAAGATTGCTTTTTCCTTGAATAGAAAAAGCACCATCAATTGGTAAAGGTATGGGCATTTCTGTATCGCTAATAGTGACCCAACCAATTGCAGCAATCAAACAGAAGAAGAATCCAATGATACATAATTTTAATTTCATAAGCAATTACCATATTACAAGAGACCCTATTTTATAATTGGGTCTCTTGTTTTCATAAATTATTTTTAAAATCTATAATAATCCCAATATGCATTTAATCGAACATCGCTCCAAGATTTTGTAGCACTTGAATATGCCCATCCATAATCTTGTTTATCCTGAGCTTTAACTGTTCCCCAAAAATTCGTTACTGAAGATTTTGAACCAATATTATCTGGAGAACTAACAAAGTAATTCGAATAACCAGAGTTATCATTTACACCATATTCCCATACATCAATAATGGGACTTGGAGCAGGGTGTGCTGTAGTTGCACTAACAATACTAGCTACAGTAGCAAAGCTAAAACTTAAAACACTTGCGACTAGAAAAACAGATGCTTTCTTGTTAATTCTTTTTTTCATTTTACCCCTCCTTTTAAAATTGAACACACATAAATGTATCCGTTTATATTTATTAATGTAGCACTTATTTTTTAGTTTGTCAAGTATTTATAGTATATTTTTTATGTATAAAATGGGATTATCTATATATAAAACTGATTTACAAATCGATAAAAAACAATTATCAAATTTCTCTTGTCAATCAAATCGGCCGTTACAGTTTTTTGTTACCCATGTTACTTAAACAGGTTGACAATAATATTAATTTAAGTATAATAGTTACTATACATTAGAAAAGAGGTTAACTATTTTGAAAAAAGCTCACGTTTATGCTATCCCTGCTATTGGGGCTGCTCTCATTGCTGTTTTGGCACAAATCAGTCTTCCAATTGGACCTGTGCCCTTCACTCTGCAAAACTTTGCGATCGGCTTGATTGCTACTGTCTTTAGACCGAGAGAGGCTGTACTTTCTATTGGACTCTATCTTCTTCTAGGTGCTATCGGTCTTCCTGTCTTTGCAGGAGGTGGAGCTGGATTTCATGCTTTGATTGGTCCTACTGCAGGCTATCTTTGGTTTTATCTTGTTTATTCTGGACTTACCTCTTCTCTAACTAACAGTGATAGTGGTTTTGTCAGAATTTTTCTAGCAAATCTCTTGGGAGATACACTTGTCTTTGTTGGTGGAATCATTGGATTGCATTTCCTAGCTGGAATGCCATTTGAAAAAGCTCTTGTTGTGGGTGTTTTTCCCTTTATCATTCCAGACCTTGGTAAACTTCTGGCTATTAGTTTGATTAGCCGTCCATTACTTCAACGCCTTAAAAATCAGGCTTACTTTGCTAACTAAAAAGGGATATCGAGTTGTCATAACTCAATATCCTTTTCTTTCATTTTGACTACTTAATTGCCTTTAAAAGCATCCACCATCGTTTGAAATTCTTCATTTGAGAGAGTAATCCCTTTGCCCATTTTAGTATGATCTGGACTCCAAGCACGAATATCAAACTTTGCAGGGGCACCATTAAAGCTCACACGGTTGATTTCCTTAGTCCAACCTTTTTCGTTTTCAGAAAGAGTCAACAAGTGCTCTTCGATTTCAAATGTAAATTCTGCCATTTTCTTCTCCTTTTTAGCTTTCATTTGATTATTCGAAAAATCTTGTAGATTTTAGGAAAATTTTATATAATATTGATATAAAAGAAGGGAGGCCACTATGAGACATAAATTCCAGCAAGTTCTAGATAAAATACATGACTTTTTAAATGGACATGAAGAACCTGACCAGACTGAAAATAACTCCCTTACCGCTACTATTGAAGAGGCTATCCAGAAACAAACTGCTGTTCACCTTATCTTGTCTGAGACAAGCTTTACAGGTGACATCATCAAATACGATCAGCAACGCCAGCAAATTATCGTGAAAAATTTTGCCAAAAATGTGACCCGTATTATCCGTATAAGCGATATTCAACGCCTGCGATTTGTCCCTTCAACCGTCCAAACAGCCCAAAAAAATAGATTTAAGAAAGAGTGAGATGTAGTTGCTTCATCCCACTCTTTTTTCTTAGCGAACTTGTTCAAAATGCAAATGAACCGCAATATGATCTCCATAACCACTTCTTTCCAAGTCACGTTGTAGACGATAGGAAATGTAGTGTTCAGCAATGGTAATGTAACCTGCACCCAATAAACGATGCTCAACCATAGACTGAATCATGCTGATGGTCGCACGTTCCACCTTGGCTTCTTCCAAATCCAAAACCACTTTCTTAGTGACTTGTGCAAGGTTTTGGCGCAAATCATCTGTTAATACATAGACAGTCTGGGCTGCTTTTAAGATAGCTTGGTAAATCTTATCTGGATTAAATTCAGCAATTTCTCCATCACGTTTGATTACTTGCATAGGTATCTCCTTTATTCTTTGTTTTCTTTAATTTCTGCCAGCATTTTTTCTTCTTCTGCTGTCAGTTGATAATGTTCAAGCAAATCCGGTCTGCGTTCATAGGTTTTCTTTAAACTCTCATACAGGCGCCACTGACGAATCTTTTCATGGTGTCCACTCATCAGTACATCTGGCACGACCATCCCTCGATAATCATAAGGGCGTGTGTACTGAGGGTATTCGAGAAGGCCTGAAGAAAAACTATCATCTTGGTGGCTAGACTCCTTGCCAATCACTTCTGGAATCAGGCGAACCGTCGCATCAATCATGGTCATGGCTGCCAATTCTCCACCAGTCAGGACATAGTCCCCCAGGGAAATCTCATCTGTCACCAAGGTCTTAATACGCTCATCATACCCTTCGTAGTGACCGCAGATAAAGATCAGTTCCTCTTCTTGAGCCAAATCCTCAGCATAAGCCTGATCAAACTGCTTGCCAGCTGGGTCTAGGAGAATGACGCGCGGATTTTTCTTTTCAATAGCATCAAAGGCATCGAAAATGGGTTGGGCTCGGAGCAACATCCCCTGACCGCCTCCGTAGGGCTCATCGTCGACGTGACGGGCCTTTTCAGCATTTTCTCGAAAATTATGATACTGGATATCTAAGAGACCTTTTTCACGTGCCTTTCCAACGATTGAGTGCTCCAGTGGAGAAAACATCTCTGGAAAGAGGGTTAAAATATCAATCTTCATCGTCTAACCCTTCTAAGATTTCCACATCGACGCGGTTATTTGGAATATCAACATTGAGAACTACTGGTGGGATATAAGGCAATAACAAATCACGCTTGCCTTTTCGCTTGACCACCCAGACATCGTTGGCACCTGGTTGCAGGATTTCCTTGATGGTTCCAATCAAGTTATCACCCTCATAGACTTCTAAACCGATAATCTCGTGATAATAAAATTCACCATCGTCTAGGTCATTCAAATCTCCCTCAGCAACCTTGAGACTGTAACCCTTGTACTTTTCAATAGCATTGATATGGTACATGTCTTTAAATTTGATAATATCAAAGTTCTTCTGTTTACGGTGGCTAGCGATGGTCACCGTTTGGACAAACTGATCTTTTTCATCAAACAAAGCAAGCTCAGCCCCTTTTTTAAACCGTTCTTCTGCAAAATCCGTCACAGACAAGACTCGCATCTCACCCTGCAACCCCTGCGTATTGACGATTTTCCCAACATTAAAGTAGTTCATCTTGTCTCCTGTAGTCTATTTCTATCCTTTATTTTATCACGTTCCAAGGATTTTCACAAGTTAGAGGAAGATACATAGAGGGGTCGCTATAGTCCAAAAAGTGCTAATAGTTTCCTCTTTAATGTTAATTTATATTTGAAAGATGAGATATTCACATTCCCATTATACGTATTACTATAAAATGTATACTCGCCAATTTCACCCTGACTTGTTTTCCATTTCATTCTTAAACTAGGCATATTCTCTGGTAAATTTGTATGAATCAATAAGCATGTATAATTCTTTAAATTTTTAACTGTATGCAGTTTATCATTATCAACTAAACGATTACTTTTGGAATCATAGATTAAAGAATAAAATTCTATAATTTCAATATCAACTTCCTTTGGATAAAAAATCAAATGGTTATAATGTTTATCATTTTCATCATGTTTAAACTCATATATATGATGAAATCTCGTATGTAAGGAATCAAATTCGATTGGTTTAATTACCTGAATTTCGATATTATTGATATAGGCCTTATTCTGAAAACTAATTTTTAAAATTACACCTATAAAAGTCGAAATCTGTAAAATTCGCAATAACCAATCAATGTACATTGCCCAATCTATGTTTAAAATACAATCAATGTTCATTCTTTTCCAGTCCCCCTTTAAAAAGCCTTCCAAATCACGTTCATGTTGGTACTTAATGGCTGCAATTTTACACTTCTCGCAAAAAAGCGAGACATTCGTCCCGCCCTTCTTATTTTTCATCAATAACGATTCTTACTTTTTTGTCTTCAGTTGGGACAGAGTAGACAATCGTTCTTATCGCAGAAATAGTGCGACCCTTACGACCGATTACACGACCCACATCGCTTTGATCAAGATCCAAATGATATTCCAAAAATTCTGGTGTATCTTCAATCTTGATAGTTAAGGCATCTGGTTGTGAAATCAAGGGTTTCACAATCGCAATAATGAGATTTTCAATCGTATCCATCTGTCAACCTACTTTAAACTTATTTTGAGAATTTAGAATCGTGGAATTTCTTCAATACACCTTCTTTTGAAAGGATGTTACGTACTGTATCTGAAGGTTGAGCTCCATCAGCCAACCATGCAAGAACGCGGTCTTCTTTCAAAGTTACTTGGTTTTCAGCAACAAGTGGGTTGTAAGTTCCAACTGTTTCGATGAAACGTCCGTCACGTGGTGAACGTGAATCTGCTACGTTGATACGGTAGAAAGGTTTTTTCTTAGAACCCATACGAGTCAAACGGATTTTAACTGCCATTTTTAAAGTCTCTTTTCTTATTTTTTATTTCGGTGAAATAGCTGAGCTATTTAGCACATGTTCTATTATAGCAGATTTCTGACAGGTGTCAAGAAAAAAACTTGACAGACTATAAAATTCTTAAACTATTTAGAAATTTGTTAAAAGTAGGAAATAAATGTTTGAAAGAGGCTATCCGTGAATACTATTTTATACTCAATGAAAATCAAAG
>NZ_AICU01000056.1:0-119533 GCF_000257865.1 Streptococcus mitis SK575
GAGATTTTCGAAGAGTATTAGATATCATTTTTAAGATTAATAACTGTCAAAAGAATAG
Source organism: Streptococcus mitis SK575 (assembly GCF_000257865.1). Lineage (GTDB taxonomy): Bacteria > Bacillota > Bacilli > Lactobacillales > Streptococcaceae > Streptococcus > Streptococcus mitis_CQ. The sequence continues at coordinate 59 of NZ_AICU01000056.1, forward strand.
CCAGCAAGGAAAAACCAACAAATAGCATCCAAGTCAACTGTATATTCCATACGGCTACAAGTGAAAAACAAGCTGTTCCCACAGGTATGGATAAGGTAAACAATAGACCTAAAAAATTACTGGTACGAGCTAAAACTTCTGGAGCTAGATTTTTCATGAGCATGGCATTAATCTTTGGTGCAACTTTACCAGACACATACAGAGTAAAGAAGAGAAATAGCAAACCAAGCACGACTTGATTGAATACGTTAGCCAGACCAATTAGAGTGAGCCCTACGGTCGCCCACATCATCAATCTAGGCAAGGACTGCTTCCCAAAATAATCATTGCCCGTAAGGCTACTGATGATGATTGCTAACAAAGCACAGAATTGACTGATAAATAATGCCTCTGTGTAAGAAAAGTCCAAAAGAGAATGGCTCAAAAAGAAGATGTTATAGATGCTTCCTAAAGCGCCACCCAAGGCATTGATAAGCAAGACAGCAAAGAGCATAAAACCAAAGTTTTTCTGTCCACTTTTAAGAAAAACGAGACGTAAATTTCGATAAATCGTTAGAAATTGATCTTTGATAGGAAGCTTCTCATTTTTTAGGATTTCGCCATCAGCAGATGACATTGACAGGCTTAATTTTCTTCTTCCCAAAAAGAGAACAGAGGCTGATACTAGGAAAAAGCAAGCATTAATTCCCGCAACGAGAGAAAAATTGTTGACCGATAAACCTAAGAGCCATACTCCAAAAGCTTGACCACCAATAGCTGAAATATAGGTGATGAACTGTGAAAAAGAGTAAGCTTCCATCAGATCATCTTCAGCTACTTTTTCCTTAATAAGAGGCATGCGCAAGCCACCAGCAAAATCACTGATGACATCACTAATGACATTGATTAAACACAGGCTAGAAAAGGCAAAGAGACTAGCTTGCTGAACAACTAGGGCTGCTAGAAAAAATAAAACCGCCTGAAACAAACCACTATAGGCCATCCATTTGACCTTGTTCCTCGTGTAATCTGCCCGAATCCCTACAAAAACTGTAAAGAGAGTCGGAAGAAGCATGACAATATTCGCCATAGCAACAGCAAAAGAGGCTTGTGGCAAGGTCGATGCATAGACGATAAAGACCAGGTTGAAAATCGAAGCACCAAAAGCATTGAAGAAGCGTGACAAAGTCAAGAGACGATAAGCTTGATTTCTGAACAATAGTTTCATAGGTAATCTCCCTTCTTGTTCGAAGTTCTTATGTAAAGTATGACTATAGTATAGCACTTAGAAATTCTAGAGGAAAAACTTTTGAATATATGCAACAAATGAAATGAGCAAAAAGAAACGATAGAATTTCTCCAGTGACACGAGAGAGCTCAACAATTCTATCACTTAAAATTTCAAATAATTTTCTTAGTTTGCAGATATTCAACAATCTGTCGTTTTTCTATAGTATTCGGCAGATTTGTGACAGCCAAGCATCTCAAAAATACGGACAGCATCTTCCATCTTTTTCTGACCTTCCTTGACTCTGCCCTGCTTGCTATCAAGGAGACCTTCCGCCCACAAATAGACAATTCGGAAATAGGTCTCATTTTCCTTGTAGAAATGCTCTTTGATGACACGTTTAAAATAAGAGGCATTGGTAAATTCTTCACACTCAATGCTGGCTAAAAAACCATTCAATAGCATAGTGTGAAAAAGGTTTCGATTACCAGACATTTCCATTAGAAAATCAGATTTTCGGACCATTTCTCGTACATATCTAGTAAAAAGAGAAACAGATAAAAAGGGAGAACTGACTGAGAACAAATTGAGTTCATAGATTCCCCAAATATCGGTAGAAAACAAATAGTCATGAAGGACTTTCCCTTCCTCTGCCGTTAACTCAACCGTTTCATCCATACTCTTCATATAAGACTTGATAATAATGGCATTTAGAATATGCTTCTGCTTGTTTTGAGAATAGGCATGCTTTTGATATTCCTTACGATACAGGTCTTCGAGAGGTGCTATATTCTTTATATCCAAGACATCTGTGATTTCTTTTCTCAACTCAGAATCTGTATCATACTGAAAACCTCTCGCCAAAAAGAGGATTTCCTCTACACTGGCAGATATATTTCCCAGAGCAAATAGAAACTTTTCCACCGAAAGCTCACTCTGACCAGTTTCAAATCGGGACAACATAGACGGAGAAAATTGTCCCCCAGTCGCCTGTCTCAGCGAGATATTTCTTGACTCTCGTAATTGTCTAAAGACTTTTCCAATCTGCTCCATAGGCTTCCCCTTGATTCCGTATTTTCTTCATTTTATCATATTTTTCAGAAAATTCATCAAAAACTTGCCAAATTGTCAGAATTATGAGAAAATAGAGGATATTTATCACGTGGAGGGACTGTAATGAGAGAGGATATCAAAATCAATGACCGCGCTTTGGCCTTGCAAGACCAAATTATCGAAAAACTAGAGAAGGTTTTTGATACAGATGTGGAATTGGATGTTTACAATCTAGGTCTGATTTATGAAATCAATCTGGATGAAACGGGGCTCTGCAAGATTGTCATGACCTTCACCGATACTGCCTGCGATTGTGCCGAAAGCCTGCCTATTGAAATCGTTGCAGGTCTCAAACAAATCGAGGGTATCGAAGATGTCAAGGTTGAAGTTACCTGGTCGCCTGCCTGGAAAATCACACGAATCAGTCGCTACGGCCGTATTGCCCTTGGACTGCCACCTCGTTAATACTCTTCAAAAATCTCTTCAAACCACGTCAGCGTCGTCTTGTCGTAGGTATATGTTACTGACTTCGTCAGTTCTATCTGCGACCTCAAAACAGTGTTTTGAGCTGACTTCGTCAGTTCTATCTACAACCTCAAAGCAGTACTTTGAGCAACCTGCGGCTAGCTTTCTAGTTTGCTCTTCGATTTTTATTGAGTATAAGCAGGCAAATCACTTTTGGAGATGAAAAGAAGCAAGCCGAAGTTGGCTTGCTTTTTGAGTTTATTTCTTACCTGACTTGTCCATATTCCAGAAGTCTGTCACGGCTCCACGAGAAGCAGATGATACGATATGGGCGTATTTACCGAGGACACCACGGCTGTAGAGTGGTGGCAAGGTTGTTTCTGCCTTGCGTTTTTCAAGTTCTTCTTCGGATACGGCCATAGAAATTTCTTTAGTATCTTGGTCAACCGTAACGATATCACCTGTACGGAGGTAGGCAATTGGTCCACCATCTTGAGCTTCAGGAGCGATATGTCCAACAACCAGACCATAAGTACCGCCAGAGAAACGTCCGTCTGTCAAGAGGGCCACCTTATCTCCCTGACCTTTACCAACAATCATTGATGAAAGTGACAGCATCTCAGGCATACCAGGACCACCTTTAGGTCCAACGAAACGAACAACGACTACATCGCCATCAACGATTTCATCTGTCAAAACAGCCTGGATAGCATCTTCTTCTGAGTCAAAGACCTTAGCTGGACCAACGTGACGACGCACTTTAACACCTGATACCTTGGCAACCGCACCATCAGGGGCAAGGTTCCCGTTCAAGATGATAAGCGGACCATCTGCACGTTTTGGATTTTCAAGTGGCATGATGACTTTTTGACCTGGAGTGAGGTCTGCAAAATCAGCCAAGTTCTCAGCGACAGTCTTACCAGTACATGTGATGCGATCTCCATGAAGGAAACCATTTGCCAAGAGGTATCTCATAACCGCAGGCACACCACCGACTTCGTAAAGGTCTTGGAAGACATACTGACCAGATGGTTTCAAGTCAGCCAAGTGAGGCACACGTTCTTGGATCGTATTAAAGTCCTCAAGTGACAAGTCAACATTGGCAGCATGGGCAATGGCAAGCAAGTGAAGAGTGGCGTTTGTAGAACCACCGAGTGCCATGGTTACAGTGATAGCATCTTCAAAGGCTTCACGGGTCAAGATATCTGATGGTTTGAGACCAAGTTCCAACATCTTAACAACAGCACGTCCTGCTGCTTCGATATCTTCTTTCTTGTCAGCTGATTCAGCTGGGTGAGAGGAAGACCCTGGCAAACTCATACCGAGAACTTCGATAGCAGTCGCCATTGTATTAGCAGTGTACATACCACCACAGCCACCAGGACCAGGGCAGGCATTACATTCAAGACGTTTCACGTCCTCAGCCGTCATATCACCGTGGTTCCATTTTCCGATCCCCTCAAAGACAGAAACCAAGTCGATGTCTTTGCCATCAAGATTTCCCGGTGCAATGGTTCCACCATAGGCGAAAATTGCTGGAATATCCATATTGGCAATGGCAATCATAGAACCAGGCATGTTCTTATCACAGCCACCGATAGCAACAAAGGCATCCACATTGTGACCACCCATAGCCGCCTCGATTGAGTCTGCAATGATATCACGAGATGTCAAAGAGAAACGCATACCAGGCGTTCCCATAGCAATCCCATCCGCTACGGTAATAGTTCCAAACTGCACAGGCCAAGCACCTGCAGATTTGACACCTTCTTTAGCTAATTTCCCAAAATCATGCAAGTGAATGTTACATGGTGTATTTTCCGCCCAAGTCGAAATAACCCCAACAATCGGTGTTTCAAAGTCCTTATCTGTCATACCAGTCGCACGAAGCATGGCACGGTTTGGCGATTTTACCATGCTGTCATAAATGCTACTGCGGTGACGTTTATCTAATTCAGTCATTTGTTCCCTCCCATTTCAGTTTTTACTATTATAGCACATTTTAAAAGCAATGAACAGAAGAAAATTCTTGAATTTTCAGAAAATTCTATATACATATAAACATTTTAAATTAAAAACAACAAAGCGGATCAGGGCACTTTCTGATTACCAGAATATGCTTTTAATCCGCTTGCTTTAAATAACGTAATGTAATTTTTACAGAAGTTCTTTCAGATAAGTGTATTTAACATCTATCTTGCATTATAAAACGCTAAAACTTTCTCTTTTATATTCGATTCACTCAAACCATACTCATTAAGAAGATAATCCATTTTCCCTACTTGACCGAATCTTTCTTGAACACCCATCCGATGAATTTTTGTTATTCCATCATCAGAGAATAATTCACATAAAGCACTGCCAATTCCACCTATCTGATTGTGGTTTTCTACAGTAAATATAGTTTTTCCGCTTAACATTGTTTTTATCTGTTCTGGTATCGGTTTGATTCTAAATAAATCTATCACACCTACTGAATAACCTAATTTAGACAGTTCATCCGCAACTCGAATACTTGGAGCAACCATTATGCCAGAAGCAACTATTACAACATCTTCACCGTGTCTTAACTCAATGTAGCCTTTAGAAAAGTCTTCTCCACCTTGATATACAGCCTCTGGAGCTTTTCTAATTGTTCGAATATATTTTAGTCCTTTTAAGTCTAATGTCTGGTTCAAGATTTCACGAAATTGGATATCATCAGTTGCTTCGAAAATGATTGATTTAGGAATTAAACGTAACAATCCAATTTCTTCAAATGGCATATGTGTCCCACCATTCATTTCTGCAGTTACTCCTGCATCTGATCCAATCACAGTGGCATCCAATTGTGCGTATCCAAGAGAAATAAATAATTGATCAAATACTCTTCGTGAAGCAAATGGGCCAAATGTATGAAGATAAGGTCTAAACCCCTGAATAGATAAACCTGCTGCAAGCCCGACCATTTCTGCTTCCATGATCCCAACATTCACATAACGGTCTCCAAAGTCCTTTTCAAGATTATTAGTAGCCATCGAACTTGACAAGTCTGCTTCTAAAACTACTATATCAGAATAACTTTGGTTAGCTTCTAGAAGGAAATCTCTATACACATGTCGTAATTCTTTCGTACTTCTCATCATTCTGTTTCCTCCAATTCCTGACTTAATCTTTCTACAACTGAAGTTAACATTTGTCTCTCCTCTACAGTAGGGCGAAGATGATGATTGGATTTCATTTCTTCCAGCTCTCGAACTCCTTGACCTTTAATAGTGTCTAATACAATACACTTAGGGGATGAATCATTTGACTGTTTTAATCGGATAATCCCTTCATAAATTTCTCTAATATCTGAACCATTGACCCTAATGGATTCAAACCCAAATGCTGAGAATTTTTCTACAAAATCACCTGGATTACAAATATCCTTTGTAAAACCATCTAATTGTTTTTTGTTATCGTCTACAAATACAATTAAATTAGATAACTGTTGATGAGAAGCAAACTGTATAGCCTCCCAACATTGTCCCTCATTTAACTCACCATCTCCAACAATAGCATAGGTATAAAAGGGACTTTTTCTTATTCTCTGACCATATGCAAGTCCGGTTGCAACACTAATTCCCTGTCCTAAAGAGCCAGTTGTCATATCTATGCCCGGCGTTAGATTTCTATCAGGATGAGACGGTAATTTGGTTCCATTTGTATTTAAAGAATATAAGAATTCTTTGTCAAAGAAATCATTCAAATAGAGTGTGCTGTACAAAGCTGGTCCAGCATGTCCCTTGGATAAAACAAAATAATCTCTATCTCGTGATGCAAATATTTCTGGAGTCATCGGCATTATTTCACCATAAAGCACTGCTAAAACTTCTACTATAGACAGACTCCCTCCATAATGGCCGAATCCAAGATGATTCAATGTTCTAAGAGTATTTAATCGGATTTTTGTTGCAAATTTTCTTAACTCATCTTCTCTATTTTCACTTAAAATCATCCCTTATTCCTCCTTTGCAGATGGCTTTTTAATAAAGGATACTCCAAACATAACTGCTAGAATAAGAACAAGACCAATAACAATGCCTGCCTGTGAGCCAAATTGATTCAACATTCCTAAAATAATTCCTGATAGACCAAAATCTGCATCTGAGAAAGTTGATCCTTGGAAACCAAGTCCTCCCAAAACTGGCATTAAAAAGACTGGAAGAAAACTAATTAAAATACCTTGTAAAAATGCTCCAATAGTAGCTCCACGAACACCACCAGATGCATTCCCAATAACACCTGCAGTTGCTCCACAGAAGAAATGAGGCACAACACCTGGTAAAATAACAACCGTTCCTGAAGCAATCATAATTGCCATACTTACTAAACCACCAACAAAACTAGAGATAAATCCAATTAGAACTGCATTTGGTGCATAAGTATAAACAATCGGACAATCCAAAGCAGGTTTTGAATTAGGTACAAGACGCTCTGAAATACCTTTAAAGGCTGGAACAATTTCACCCAAAATAAGGCGAACACCTGCTAAAATAACAAATACCCCTGCTGCAAATTGACCTGCTAATTGTAAAGCATAAACTAGACCACTTGTACCACTACTGATTTCTTTTTCTATATATTCTGACCCTGCAAAGATAGCTACAATAATGTAAATAACTGCCATGGATAAAGTAATGCTAACAGTACTATCACGTAAAAAAGCTAAACTCTTTGGAAATTTAATGTCCTCTGTTGATTTTGATTTGTCACCGATAAGGCTACCAGTAAAACCACTCAACCAATATCCCAAAGAACTGAAATGACCTAAAGCCACCTTGTCATTTCCAGTTAATTGAACCATATATTTTTGCACAAATGCTGGGGAAATACTCATAATAATACCGAGTGCTAATCCTCCTAGTAAGATAAGAGGCAAACTTGTAAAACCAGCAACTGATAAAATGACCGCAATCATACACGCCATATATAGAGTGTGGTGCCCTGTTAAAAAGATATATTTGAATCGAGTAAAACGAGCAATTAAGATATTGAATACCATACCTGCAAACATAATCATTGCAGTAGCTGAGCCATATGTTGTTAAAGCTACAGCTACAATTGCTTCATTATTCGGTACAACTCCAGATAAATGAAAAGCATGTTCAAACATGGTACCAAATGGATTCAAAGAATTTTGTACAATTCCTGCACCACCAGATACAACTAAGAAACCAACAAAGGTCTTAATTCCACCTTTAATAATATCAGGTAATTTCTTCTTCTGAAGAACTAATCCTAAGATTGCAATTAAAGCTACTAAAATAGCTGGTGTACTAACAATATCCAATATGAACTTCATCATGACGCTAGCCTCCTAAATAAGTCCTTTTTCTTCACAAAGTTTAGTAATTAATTCTCGTAGTTCATCCATATCAATAATACTATTTAAGATACGAACATCTCCAAGATGACTAGCTGAATCAGCTAAATCACGACCAACAATCCAAATATCAGCTGCATTTGGATCTGCTCCACCTAAATCATAGTGTTCAACTTCTACATCTGAAACATTCAAATCACTCAATACAGATTCAATATTCATCTGTACCATAAAACTTGAACCTAATCCTGAACCACAAGCTGTACCAATTTTTAACATTATCTAATCCTCCTGTTTAATTATCATTTCAATGTCATCATAGTTTTTTGATGATATTAAAGTTTGAACATGGTTTTTATCTCTTAAAATTGTTGTTAAATGTGACAAAGCCTTTAAATGACTCTCATTATCAATGGCTGCAATACAAATCAACAATCTTACCTCTTGTTCTGGATTATCCAATAAATAAATCGGTTCTTCCAAAACTAACATTGACATTCCTATTTCATTCACACCTTCATCTGGCCGAGCGTGAGGAATTGCTACTCCCTTCCCTAAATTAATAAAAGGCCCAAACTCTTCTACTTTTTGAATCATTGCCTCAGGGTAGTTCTCAGTTATCTTATGTTGATCCAAAAGCGGTTTAGCTGCTAAACGAATTGCCTCCTTCCATCCTAATTTTTCCGAACTAACCTGATAAGTTTCTTTTGTAATTAATTCTTCTAACAATGGTAACACTTCCTTTCTGTTCATTTCTTGATAGAGATACCTCTTTAATGCTAATTTTAACTCTAATTCTTGTGTGATTACACTATATCGTCTTACTATGCTAATTATCTGATTAAGCTCAATATCTCGATAACCTGTATCTGGGAAATCTTTTGATACCAATTCAACTAACTGTGTTGTTTGTTCTTCCGTCATCATAACAGAAACTAGATAATTTGGCTTCTCTGTATCCACCTTTATAGTAGAAAAAACCATATCATAGTCACTACTAGTTTTCGCGTATAAATCATCAATCTTTGAGGTTCCTATAAACTCAATTTGAGGGAATAATGCTAATAGATTCTCTTTTATCATCAATGAAGAACTAATTCCATTAGGACAGATAATTGCTGCTTTATAACATTTTTGAGGCAAATTGTCTGCTTTCTTTAAATATCCTCCAAAATGGATAACAAAATATGCTGTTTCACTATCAGGTATGGGCTTGTCAATAGCGTCCATCAAGGGAGTCAAAGAATCTTTTACTAGTTCAAATAAATCAGGATACTGTTCTTTAACATGCAACACATATTCATTTGAACTAGGTAAGCCGAACTTTAATCTATAGTAAGCCGGTATAAGGTGGCGGCGAAGATTTTCTCTCAATACTTCTCTTTGTTTAAAATGTAACAAAGAAATATCTTCCATTCTACTTATAATAGCCTCTGTTAATTGATTAAAGTAAACCGGAGCAACATCTACTTCACCTTCAAAGCAACTTGATAATAAAACTGTGATATAGCGATAATCATCCTCTGAAAATACCGTATCTATAATTCCCAAATCAACTACTGTATCCAATAAAATAGTCGTTATATCTTCAATAATAGGAGATACTAATGTCTCTGAAAGACATACTCTTTCAACATCCCTTTGATACCTACATATAATGAATACTAAACCGAAAAGGCAAACTTTTAATTGATTAACAATAGGTACTATCTGTAGCTTTTCATAATAATCTTTAACTACCTGATCAATCAAATCATAAGTTAATGAATACCCCCAACTGGATAAAACATAATCCAACCCCCAAATCCCTATGGAGGATTCCAGCAACTCACTAACCATTTGAAAAGCTAAACGGTGCTTATTCCACTCTGAACCGTGTAAAGTATAACCTTTTGCTCTACTGTACCCTAGCTCCAAATCATTATCTAACATAATCTTTCTTAATGATTGAATATCAGATAAGGTTGTATTCTTACTTACTTTCAAAAAGTCTTGGTAATGATTATTCGATATAAAATCTAATCGGCAAAAAGTGTAAAGATAGATTAATGCTAAGCGAGTCGACTTTGGTAAAACCAATTCATCCGACTTAATAATATCTGTCAAAGACTGCTTCGTACGATTTGATAAACTATAGCGACCTTGTTTTTTATCCAGCACTATCCCTTTATTAGCTAGATAAGGCACTAAATAATCTATTCCTTCTTTGACTTCCTTTATAGGTAAGCTCACCTTAACAGATAATTCATATAATGATAGCTCACAATGATCCATCAAAGTCATCAAAATAACTAGTGCTCTATAATCAAACATTTCTCTTCCTTTCTAACTACAATTATAGTGTAAAAGTTATAAGAATAAAAGAGTATTTCAGCACAATATAATCTCACTTCCTACAAGTAATTATTGGGCTGAAACTTTTTAGTGATTATTTGTCAACTTTCTATTAATTTTTAAAAACAAAATGATATCATTTAGATATCAAATAACAGAGATCATTCTTATGACTGAAAAACTAATCAATTCAAAACCAAATGGTGTATTAGCATTGATTCTCATTGAGTTGACAATCGTACTTGGTATCTTTATATTTATAATGGGTGTTGGTTCGGAAAACATTTTTGGAATTATTATCGGACCTTTACTAATCGTAATTGCAGCACTAACTCATGCTGGTTTAAAAGTTGTCAAACCTCAGGAGGCTATGGTTCTGACACTCTTTGGTAACTATACAGGTACCATCAAAGAACCTGACTTTTACTTTGTCAATCCCTTCAGCGTAGCAGTCACCCCTGCAAACCACACTCGACTTGGACAAAGTGGTGACGTTAGCACGAAATCTCCTTTTTTAGGAGCTAAATCATCAAATGACAATGATGTAAATATTGAAATTGGCAATAAGCACATTTCCCTCAAAGTCATGACCTTGAGCAATTCTCGCCAAAAAATCAATGATTGTCTAGGAAACCCTGTAGAAATCGGTATCGCGGTAACTTGGAGAGTTGTCGATACCGCTATGGCAGTTTTCAACGTTGATAACTACAAAGAATATCTTTCATTGCAATGTGATAGCGCCCTCCGAAATATTGTCCGCATCTATCCTTACGATGTGTCTCCTAACGTGGATACTACGGGTGACGGCCAAGCAGATGAAGGTAGTCTCCGTGGCTCTAGCGAAATTGTGGCTAATCGTATTCGTGAAGAAATCCAAAGTCGTGTTGAGGATGCTGGCTTGGAAATCCTTGAAGCACGTATTACTTACCTAGCTTACGCTCCAGAAATTGCTGCTGTCATGCTTCAACGCCAACAAGCATCTGCCATTATTGATGCCCGTAAGATGATTGTGGATGGTGCTGTAGGAATGGTTGAAATGGCACTAGAACGACTCAATGAAGGGGAATTGGTAGAGCTTGACGAAGAACGAAAAGCTGCCATGGTTTCAAATCTCCTAGTCGTCCTCTGTGGCAATCATGATGCACAACCAATTGTCAACACAGGAAGTCTTTACTAAAGATGGTTGAAGCTAAAAAAAAGCAGATCCCCCTTCGACTCTCAACAAAGTTATACGCTGCACTCGCATCATGGGCAGAAGACGACTTTCGTTCAGTCAATGGGCAAATCGAATATCTCCTCACAGAATGTGTCAAACAACGGAAGAAAGACGGAAAATACGTATCAGAAACCATTGACGAACCATTTGAGATTGATATTTAACACCTTCTCCTGTCTGCTAGGTCTTACAGGAGAATTTTTTCATCTTTTTTTGTCAAGTAACTTTACTTTACAAAAAAAATGTGTTATCCTAGTATGGTTGATGAAAATCAGTAGATTGAATCGAATATAAATACCTAAAGGAGAAATCAAAATGGCAGTACCTGCACGTCGCACTTCAAAAGCGAAGAAAAACAAACGTCGTACACACTACAAAGTAACAGCTCCATCTGTAAACTTTGACGAAACTACTGGAGATTACTCACGTTCTCACCGTGTATCACTTAAAGGATACTACAAAGGACGTAAAATCGCTAAAGCTGCATCAGCTGAATAATAGAAGGGAGATACCATGCGCGTAAATATTACACTTGAACACAAAGAATCTGGTGAACGCTTGTACCTTACTTCTAAAAACAAACGTAACACTCCAGACCGTCTTCAATTGAAGAAATACTCACCAAAACTTCGCAAACACGTTGTGTTTACAGAAGTGAAATAGGGGTTCACTACACGTCAATAGACGTTAAAAACCTTGATTTTAAGCAATGTAGTGAAATTTCAAATTTCACTACATTGCAATATAAATCAATCGAATCACTACCTTTTTCACTACCTTTTTTGAAATAAAAATAATGATTCGGATATTTAAAAGAAGAGGAACTTTAGTGTGAAGCTCCTCTTTTTGTTATTTGTTCTTTTACTTACAAATAGTAACATTTGGTTTGGAAAGTATGGGTTTTCAGTTGGGTTAAAAACAGGGGAATATTTTTAGTTCTGTAAGTATTAATCTATACGCTTACATATATCTTTTGCTCTCTATCCTTTAGGTGAAAATACCGATTTTATGGTATAATAAGGATAACTCTATATAAGGAGGTGTGCCATGACTCTTGATGTGAATAAAGAAGAATTAACAATTTTAGGAATTCCCTTTGATAACTTTTCAGATTTTGATACTGTCTGGTATGCTATTGGGTCATCAATGATTGAAAATTATGAACCTACTGTTCAAGATGTGATTGATTTAAAAACTTATGTTATCAACAAACGAAAGGAATTGAATATTGGTTAAAAATCAATACGAAGGCTATGAGTACATTGACCCCAATCACCAATATACCTATCCAAATTCTACAGTCTTAATCAACAAACAAAATATTACAAATATTGAAGAAGCCTATCGGAATGAGCATTTATTCGTTACTAAAAGGCTTGCAGACTTGCGCTTGAAAACCATTGAAGTATATTCCATTAGTGATATTTTAGCCATTCATAAATATTTATTTCAAGATGTCTATGCTTGGGCGGGGCAATTTCGCAAGGTGAATATCTCAAAAAATGGGAATCCTTTTATGTCAATACAATCTTTCAGTACTGCCCAAGTATATATAAACCGCCTTATTCATACCTATTATCAAACTGCTAATTCAAAAGATGGGATTATTAAACAATTAGCAAAAATTCTTGATAATCTTAATTATTTCCATCCCTTCCGAGAAGGTAATGGACGAACTCAACGAGAAGTTATTCGTTCCTTAGCACTGTCAAAAGGATATTCTGCACAAATACGTGTTGAGCAAGATGACGAGGTTTACAATCTTTATATGGACGGAACAGTCTATGGAGATTTAAGAAAGTTAGAAGAACTACTTGGTAAAATACTGGAAAAATTGTAAATTAGTCTACAAAAATACTTCTATATTTTTAAATATCCTAAATATCACAGAAAATTATAACTTACCAAGGTTTAAATCATAATAGATAGACAAAAAGCTTCTGAAATCTAACATTTCAGAAGCTTTTTTCTTGTCATAAAATGGCTACAACTATTATTATTCAATACATATTATATCTATTTATTAAAATAATTAATAATTAAGTAGTGGTTCGCTAAGATGAAATTCAAAATTTGTAACATCAACTAAACCAACAACTTTGTCACTTTGATATAATTCCATCAAAAATTGTGCCATCTCTTCACTTGTGTGATATTTAGCAAAATGCTCATCATAATCATATTCTTTAGAATCTGTAGCAACTTGACCGAATTCCGTTTTTGTGGCAGCTGGAGCTAAAACCTTAGCTTTTAATTGATGTTGATTTGCCTCTAGTTCCAATGCCAAGCCTTCTGTAAAAGCACTGACATAAAATTTACTTGCACAGTATGTAACTGCATTTGGAACCATCATGTATCCGCCTCTAGATGATAAGTTAATCAATTGAGCGCCTTTACAATCTTTATAATCTCTCACATATAGAGTTGATAGAATTGTTAAAGCTTCAATGTTTAGATGGATTAATGTTATTATCTTTTCTAAATCTTGAGATTCAACCTTATCATAATTTCCAAAACCAGCATTATTTATTAGCGTAGTAATGTGATATTTTTTCAAGCTTTCATAAAGAGCAAAAACATTACTGGACTTCGATAAATCAACAACTTTAATAACAACATCTAAATCCGGATAATGGTTCAAAATCTCTTGCTTCAATTTTTCTAGTCGTTCTTGACGCCGAGCAATTAAAATAAGATTCGTTCCTAATTTTGCAAATTGTCTTGCTGTCTCCGCTCCTATACCAGCACTGGCTCCAGTAATACAAGTATAATTCTTCGTTTGTTCCATACTATTTTCTCCTTTACAGATTGCTATTTGCATTTTTTATAAGAGTCGCTGCTCCCATCAAGGTTCTTGACAGCCTTATCACTAAGCCCCTTTGGAGCTCTCTATTCCTTCAAACCAATTTTTCGTCTATATGGTATTACCTCCTCTCCTAGCTTTATATCAAATTCCTTTGATACTATGTATTTTACATAGTAAAGCGCACTTTATGTCAAGAGAAAACTGAAAATTTTTTAATTTTTTAAAAATTATGCTAAAATAATAAAAAATAAAGGGGGGAAATATTATGGCTTACTATTCTATTGGAGAATTTGCTAAAAAAACTGGACTTCCTATTCCCACACTTCGATACTATGAGCAAGAAAAATTGATTTACTCACACAGAGAAGAAAATAATCGTAGATACTATGATGACTCTGATATAGCGTGGGCTCAATTCATTATTAGATTAAAAAAGACGGGAATGTCTATTAAAAATATGCAAGAATACGCTGACCTAAGATATAAAGGAGACTCCACAATTCCTCAACGACTTAGACTACTATTTTTTCAACTTGATGAACTTCATAAGCAACAAACTGAAATTAACCAACATATTGATTTTCTTGAAAAGAAAATTAAAACTTATTTAGGTATTAATCCTAATTAGCACCATTATTATTTTCTTTATCTAAAAAAGGGATTGACAATTGAACTCTTTTTATATTACTTGTTAAATGGTTGTAATTGGGATTTTCTTAAGTTGAACTTGTAAAATAGAAGTGTATACATTTTTAATCTATAGTCGTAGAGATTTAGTAAAACTATAGCCAAATATAGATCTTTTTCTATAATTTACTAATGTCTGTTATAATGGACATTATTTGAAATTTCCATTATAACAGACATTAATACAGTTTTGTAACATTATTTTGGTATAGTAATATTATAAAAGGAGGCGAGAAACATGAGAAAAATTGTTAGCATATTATTGTTGTCATTATCAATAATTACGTTAATTGCTTGCTCAAAAAACAACTACCAATCTTTAGATGGTGAGTATTATTGGATCTCAAGTGAAAGAAACGAGTTGGCGTTTACTATTAAAGGAGAAAATGCTTCCATTGAGCATGGAGAAGCCGACAGCTTTACCATTAACAAAAAAAAGAATACGATCGAATTAACTGGACAAAATATTGCAAGTCGAACAGAAGAATATTCATTTAAAGATGGGGTCTTTTCTGTTGATATTAGTGGAGTTAAGTACGACTACTATCTTAAAGATAGCGAAGCATATAATAACGCACTAAAACAATATGGATATAAATAACATCATTCACACCTATTTTGCCGAATAGGTGTTTTTATTTGAAACAAAGTATAAATTTCTAATTATCTTTTTATATTTTCTTAAATGCTCGTAAAGCCTTATTCTATGTGCTTTCGAGTATTTTTACTGTAGGAAGATACTTCACGTTTCTTTGCATATTTCCTCATGTCTTAGCTGTCAGAAGTGGTAAATAAGTAGTAAATTCATTTGTACTACTAAGCAACAAGACGCTCCTGTTGCTTCTCTTTATTCAAGCGTTTCATTTCTGCCATTGCAGAATCGAATGTTGCATGTGCGTAATAGTTCAGCGTCATGGCTATATTAGCATGTCCCATAATGTACTGTAATGCCTTTGGATTCATTCCTGCATTTGCATAGTTGGTACAGAATGTATGTCGCAAACTATGTGGAGTGATGTGTGGCAATTTATCCTCGTTATACTTATTGTATTTCTTAACAAGACCTTTCATCATGCCGTTGTAATCACTTGCCACTTTTGGATAGTTCTTTCTATTAAGAAAGAGGAAATCACTATATCCATCAATCTCAACACGCTTATCATTCTTTCGATTCGCTAACACTCGCTTAAATGCTTGATAGGCTTCTTCAACCATAGGAACTTGACGTTCGCCACTTTTGGTCTTTGGTGTTTCAATGTAGTACCCAATTTCAGTATCTCTCAATAGCTGATGGTCTATATTGACAAGACGATTCTCAAAATCTAAATCTGGAAGTGTCAAACCACCAAACTCTGAAATACGAAGACCTGTTTTTAAGAGTATCAGAATTTCATCATAATTTTTGCTGTAGGTTTTATCAGCTTTTGCAAAGGCTAACAGTTTTTCTTCCTGTTCTTCTGTTAGTACGGTCTTAGGGACAGTATCATCATCAAGAACTGCTTTCAGTTGAAAGTCAAATGGATTCTTCCGAACACAATCATCTTGTATAGCAATATAGAATGAAGCCTTTAAAGAACGTTTGTAGTTATTGATGGTTTGATAAGCATAACCATTTTCACTCATTCTAATAGCCCATTCTTTAGCGTCTGATGGCTTAATACTGTCAATACTTCTTACACCTAACTTGTCTTTCTTCAAAATATCCATAAGATATTTGCGTCCAGTTTCAGTGTTTTTTCTAACCTTTGGTCTTTGAGCGTTCTGTTTTGCGTAAAGCTGGCAGAGTGTCATTTTCTTTCCTACAACATCAATACCATCATGAATGTCTTTCTGTAACTCTGCGATTTTCTCTCTAAGTGAGATACAATCACGCTTTCCTGCTGGTACTAGGTCTGTAGCCACAAGTTTCCACGAGTAAACAAATTGCGGTTCTCCAAATGAATCTATATATTTGTATAAGTATCTTCCGTCTTTTCGTTGGCTCTCTCCAGTCTTTAAGATTCGACCTTTATTGTCACGTCTTTTTTCTGACATGGCATTTGCTCCTTTCCTTTATGGAAAGAGCCTTGATACGACTTAATACTATTTTATCATATACAAGACCCTTTGGCGACGCTAGATTGCGTCCAATGTATCTATAATTTTTTCAAATTGTTTTCGTTTAATCTGAATACGATTGCCATTCATAATCAGCCAATTTGCATTTTTATTTTCCTCTGCCAAGCGTCGTAGCTTGTTTTCGCCAATACGAAAATATTTTGACGCTTCTTCAATGGTTAGGGTATAACGTTCCCAAATAGGAATGTCAGTCTGCTTC
The DNA here is from genome assembly GCF_000257865.1 of Streptococcus mitis SK575. GTDB lineage: Bacteria > Bacillota > Bacilli > Lactobacillales > Streptococcaceae > Streptococcus > Streptococcus mitis_CQ. The sequence continues at coordinate 17,491 of NZ_AICU01000056.1, forward strand.
ATAAAATCCTCCTTTCCAAATCACTTATTTGGATTTCATAAAAGTTGTTTTACCAGCAATCGAACAGCTTTAGCAAAGCTCACGGGAGTTCCACCCCTGCATGGTTCTCATGTAGCCATACTCATTGCCTGCGACGGTTTTATCACGCTCGGACTATTGACTGTATGGGAGTATCATTATCACGATAAGAATGTCGTTGCAGGCAATCCTGCTAAAGATTGCTTCTCGGATCACTAACATGAATCGCTCGCTATCTTTATAAGATAGGTCATGGCGGTTAGTTCCGTTGGCTCTTTTCTTATCGAAACGTATTCGATTACTTTTATTCAGTTTTCAAAGAACAATGGCTCGTTAGCCTATCAAAACACATTGAAAGCTCAATATGCTTTGGTGGAATAACAAACCTCCCTGTTCGGGAAGCGTGGAATGGTTTAGCACGCTTCCACGAAAGGAGAGAGGATATTACTTAATTTCAAATGACAAAATCTTTGTAATCAGTCTGGTTTCCATTCTTCCACGTAAGACTTCATCAACGACCATACTTTGATTGCCATATTCATCTTTCATAAGTCGTAGGGAACGCTTCGTTATGTACCCTCTGTAATGATGTAGAATCTGGTTAATCGCTTCGGTATCGCCATCTGTTGCCTTTACAATGAGAGGAAAGGGAATCATAGGATATTGTGTTTTCATTCTTCAAATTCCTCCATAAACTTTTTAATTAAGGCTAGTCCACTGGTTCTATGCCGATAGACAGTAGAACGGTTCAATTTCAACAGGTCTGCAATTTCTGAATCGCTCATGTCCATAAAGTAAAACAGCAGTAGAATTTCACGTTTCTTGTCTGGCAACTCACGTAATGCTTCACTCAACAAATCATTTTCAACGCCTACTGATAACCCATTGAGTGTAAAAATCTGAAAGTCAGTTGAATAGTTATCTGTTGTCGCAAACTGGCTAACAAGATAATCGCCAACATCCGAAAAGGACACCTCACGCTTTGCAATCCTTGAAAGATAAAGCATATAATTCTTTCGCTCGTCTTCCATAGCACGTTTACAGATATAGTCAAACTGATTTTCTATTGTGGTCTGAAAAGAAGATGGTTTCATGTTTCTCACCCCCTTTCTGTCTAGGAAAGGAAGTGAGCCTTGCTCGTTTATCTCCTTTCACTCTTAGTCCCAATGTGAAAGGGGGATTTGTTGCATTACTGATAAATAAACTTTGTAAAAAAGTTCTGAATAGCCAAAAAAGCATATAAACAGATTTATTTCTCTGTTTACATGCTTCTGTTATTCTATCTATATGATTTATAAAACCACATTGGTGGACGTACTTATCTATTGCAGATAGACGACTTTTTTTGACAAGAACCCAATGTAAGGAAATTTATTGTATATGATGTACTTCATGGCGACGTTGACCTCCAACAAACCGCCATTTGGAAGTAATATACAATATTTTAACAGCGTAAATAGCACTACCATATAACGGTTTTTTTTATTGGCGTTTAGTAGTGCTTTTTATTAAATATAAACCTATAAACCATATAACACGTTTTTCTATACCTGTTTTTAATTCAGTAGGAACAATAAAATGTATAGAGGTGGTCTACTATGCGTAAAAAAGAAGATAAATATGATTTTAGAGCCTTTGGTTTAGCCATTAAAGAAGCTCGATTGAAACGAGGTTTAACTCGTGAACAAGTGGGAGCATTGATTGAAATTGACCCACGGTACTTAACTAATATTGAAAATAAAGGGCAACACCCCAGCATACAAGTTCTTTATGACCTTGTATCGTTACTTCATGTTTCCGTTGATGAATTTTTCTTACCTGGGGTCCCGAGCGCTTAGTGGGAATTTGTATCGAAAAGGGGTACAAATTCCCACTAAACCAATGTTTCAAGGCCTATTTATTTTTTATATTCAATTCTCTTAAGTGTTTAGGAATAGATAACAAGTCAAATTTATACTCTCCAAGAAAAGTGATATGCTCCCAATTAATAGGAGATACATGCTTCATATACTTAGTTACTTCGGGATCTATTTTGACGAGATAATTATAAGCTGCTTGTAAGTAGACGGCGTTCCATATACTTATTGCATTTATTAACACATTAAGCGCACTAGCACTTTGAAGTTGTCGGCGAATATCGCGCTCCATAAATTTTCCGCGTCGCCCAAAAAATAGTTCTCTAGCTAAAGCATTAATCGCTTCTGTCTTATTTAGTCCATGAGTGATCCTTCGCCGTAGCTCACTATCTGTAATATAATCTATCATAAAAATGCTCTTTTCAATGCGACCTAGTTCTCTCAGTGCAAGAGCTACTCTATTCTTACGTGCGTATGAGCCTAGCTTTCCTAATAGTAAAGAACTAGATACTTTTCCTGTTTGAATCGAATAGGCGATTCGTTTAATTTCATCATAGTTTTCTTCAATAATTTTTACATTGATTTTTCCGCTTATATCTTCTGATAAGTTAGGGTAGTAGGAAGGTGATTTGATAGAAAATAATTGTGATTTTTTTATATTTCTGATGCGAGGTTCAAAATCAAAGCCTAGTAATGCGGTCATTCCAAACACCTGATCAGAATACCCATTTGTATCAGTAAAATGTTCCTCAATATCTAGATCTGTTTCATGATAAAGTAGGCCATCAAGGGTATGAGTAGCTTCCCTTGTATTAGTTGAAGCAACCTCGATATGATGAGTCGTATGCCTATCATTTATTGATCGAATCATTGTAGCTCCTTTTTCCATACTTTTGTAATGTGGATTAACATCGGATTTTAGAGCTGAGACGCCCACTGGGACGCGCATTCCGTCTGAAGCAGTGGTTTTTCCTTCACCCCAAAAGTCTGCAACAGGAAGCTTTAACTGATAATTAACCAAAACAGATTGAGCACGAGTCAGAGCTTCTTTATAAAAGCGCCATTGTTTGGCATTGGCTAACTGAGAATAAGAAATTCCAGGAGTTGATTGGGCCATTTTTTCAAGACCAATATTCATCCCTAAACCCAGCAAAGCAGCAAAAATAATTTTTCTTTCTTGTTCACTCGGCGGTTTCCCTGTAGAATCATGACTAAATTCTTGTGAAAAGTTGGTCCAACTGTCCACCTCAATTAAAAGATCACTAAGCCTTATCTTAGGAATTATTGAATAAAGTTTTTTTCTATATATTTCTGCTTCGCTAGGTGTAACTTTTTCCAACTTTTTAAGGTTTGCTCTTGAAATTCTCTTATCAACTGTCGAATAAAATTGAAGCTGTAAATCTAAAATTATTTCCCGATCCTTTAAATAGTCCTCAAACGTGTCTGGAATAGTTTCTGAATCAATACAAGCAGATAAATCAACTAAGTAATCATCAATATTTCGATGGATCATACTTCCTTCAACTGAAATATCTCCTGATCGAATATTGTTCTTTAGCTCGGTGAAAGCTACTAACTCATAGTAAGACCGATCTATTTTCCCCTCTTCTGGCCGAACAAGGCTTTTCCATTTTTTACTCACAAAATCAGTAGAAGTATCTGCCGGTATTTTTCTTTTACCACTATTGTGTAAATCAGTTAGTTGAGTTAGGGCCATGAGGACTGGATTTGCTGCCGGAGTTGCTTTGAACGAAAGGGTCCTCAATAACATTGGCGTGTATCTTCGGAGGTAATTAGCTTTATTTCGAACCATTTCTAAATAGCCATGATTTTTATTACCTGTAATTTTTTTAGCTTCTTCTCCATCTTGTACTAAATCTTCCCAAGGCATGATTCGTTCAATTTCGTCAAAAGGATTACTATCATTATCTTTTGCAAAGTGAAGAGCATCAATTAAAGAAGCATAATGTTCCAATTTTTTAGTAGCCAATTTTCCTTTTTCTTTTAACTGTTCTTGTGAATCACGTGTCCCTTTGCGTTTAATACTTGCTAAAATGCGGTCATTAATCTCAATCAGTTGATCGATCAGATATTGATGATGATTGACTAAAAAAGCAATAAGTAAAGAGTATCTTTTTTCAAGCTCAAAACGGGAGAAGTCATATGCATCATAATTTTCCCCTAGTCTAGCTAGCTGAAGAAACCTGTTCCGATTAATATGGGAGACATTAATTGTCCCGAGTCCCATGGAAGCAATCACTTCCACTTTTTTACAAATACTCATAAAGCTTTCTGGATTTGCCTTACCTGGAATGTCTTTTAGCCAAGCGAGTTTAGTTATTTTCGTCTCTTCATAAATTTGAAACAAACTCTCTAGTTTTTCAATTTGTATATCTGTTAATGAACAGAGTAATATTGAAAATAAGTTGTTTTCTGCTTTATCTCGACAGCGGCTTATAATGTCTTCAAGTGTAGCTATAGATGGAAAAATAATTCTTTTTCGAGTTAAGAAATCAATTGTTTTTTTCATTAGATAGATAGAGTCATCATTTTCTAAAGCTAGTTCAATTAAATATTCTATTAACTGTTTTTGTGTATTAGCACTACCGAATCGATGATAGTTGAATACTTCTAAGATCTCGTTGAAGTGATTTGCACGTGTATTTCTATGATCATATGAATTTAAATCAATTGCATCAAGATGGAGCTGTCGACTCACATAAGAAGTTAGTCTGGTTGATTTAATCGGCCAATTACTTAAAGAACACCCAGGATACCGGGCCAAACAAAGTTGTATCGCAAATCCTAGTTTATTGACCTTTCCACGGTGTTGATTAATAACCTCCAGATCATAATCAGAAAAACTAAAATACGCTTTAAAATCCTCTTCTGATAAGTGGTCTACAGAAAGAAGTTGTTCACGCTGTGAAGTAGTTAAAATTCTTTTCATAGCCATATCTTAAGCATTCCTTTTATTGAGGTAACGGTAAAAGGTTGTTTTGCTTAATTTAGAGGCATCAAGAATTTGACGAATAGAATACTCTTTGCTGTCATACATTTTTAAAGCTAAATCAATTGATAGCTTACCTTTACTTGGACGGCCCCCTTTTTTTCCTCGGACTCTGGCTGCCTTAAGACCAGAGTTAGTTCGTTCAATAATAATATCCCGTTCCAGTTCTGCTAAACTAGCCATAACTCGGAAAAAGAATCTTCCCATAGACGTTGAAGTATCTACGTTATCTTGAATAGATATAAAATTGACACTAAGTTCTTCAAATAATTCAGAAAGTTCAATCAAATGTTTAGTTGATCGTGAAATTCGATCTAACTTGTAAATGACAACAGAATCTCCTTCACGTAGTAGGTTGATCATTTCTTCTAATTGCGGTCGGTCTTTTTTCGCACCAGTTACTTTTTCTTGAAATAATTTATCAATTCCATAATGAGTAAGTGCATCAATTTGTAAACTAAGATTTTGATCATCCGTACTCACTCGAGCATAGCCAAAAATCATAAAAAAACCTCCTTAATTTTATAATTTAAATGTACCATAACTCATTAAGTATAACTATATATGAACTATGAAAAAGGAACGGATTTTGGTACTTGATTTACTTAAAAAACATTTAGAAAAAGCAGGAAAATGAAAAGGTACCATAAACGGTCGTTTATGGTACCATTCAAATTTATCCTTATTGTACAAAATAACAGCGAAATTTTTAAATCTATTCCTTATCGATACAAATTCCCCGTAGGCGCTAGGGACCTCTTTAGCTCCTTGGAAGCTGTCAGTAGTATACCTAATAATTTATCTACATTCCCTTTAGTAACGTGTAACTTTCCAAATTTACAAAAGCGACTCATAGAATTATTTCCTCCCGTTAAATAATAGATAACTATTAAAAATAGACAATACTTGCTCATAAGTAACGGTACTTAAATTGTTTACTTTGGCGTGTTTCATTGCTTGATGAAACTGATTTTTAGTAAACAGTTGACGATATTCTCGATTGACCCATTTTGAAACAAAGTACGTATATAGCTTCCAATATTTATCTGGAACATCTGTGGTATGGCGGGTAAGTTTTATTAAGACACTGTTTACTTTTGGTTTAGGATGAAAGCATTCCGCTGGCAGCTTAAGCAATTGCTGAATCGAGACTTGAGTGTGCAAGAGCAACCCTAGTGTTCGGTGAATATCCAAGGTACGCTTGTAGAATCCTTCTTCAACAATCAGATAGATGTCAGACGCATGGCTTTCAAAAACCACTTTTTTAATAATTTGTGTGCTTAAATGGTAAGGAATATTCCCAACAATTTTATACCTCTGTTTGTTAGGGAATTGAAACTGTAGAATATCTTGGTGAATTAAAGTGACACGAATGTTCAGTTTTAATTTTTCTGACGATAAGTTGAATAGATGACTGTCTAATTCAATAGACGTTACCTGTTTACTTATTTTAGCCAGTTTCGTCGTTAAATGCCCTTTACCTGTTCCAATTTCGTAAACGGTATCGGTTTCTTTTAAATTCAATTGTTTTATTATTTGGTTGAGTACTTTTTCACTCGTTAAAAAGTTTTGAGAATATTTTATATTTTTGTTCATGTAATCACTCCTGAAGTGATTACATCTATAAATAAATACAGAAGTTAAACGATTTGTTTGTAATTTTAGTTATCTGTTTAAAAAGTCATAAGATTAGTCACTGGTAGGAATTAATCTAACGTATTTATTTATCTGCGTAATCACTGTTTTTAGTCTGTTTCAAAACAGTAGATGTTTTATCTACATTACGCATTTGGAATACCAACATGACGAATCCCTCCTTCTTAATTACAAATTTTTAGCATCTAATTTAACTTCAATTCCTATTATACAAAATTTTAAGATAATGCACAATCAACACACTCTTAAGTTTGCTTCTAAGTCTTATTTCCATAACTTTAGGGTTAACCATACGCAAGACCAATCACTCTCGGACAATACTCATGATTTTAATGATAAAATCCATGTTAAACCCATAGATAAGAAATACACCTGCAATAACCGTTACCTGTTTGTGCCAATTTAAAAATGCACCACTTTTTTATAATTAAAACGGTTGAAAACTGTACCACTAATAACTCACAATAGAGAGATGTCACCGTCAAGTTAAATGTACAAAATAACAGCGAAATTTTTAAATCTATTTCTTATCGATACAAATTCCTCGTAGGCGCTCGGGACCCCTACCTGCTAATAACTTGGTAAAAAGCACCCGACGATTACAGATAGAGAAATACATGGATAGCTTTACAGACAAAGAACTATCCTTAATGGAATCTTTAGCCAGCGGTATCAACGAAGCAAGAAACATCGAAGACTAATTAAAAGAATCCATACATAACGGAAAGAGCCGATAAAATGAGATTGTATTAATCTCATTTTATCGGCTCTGCGTCTTTGCGTCTGGCTCTGTAATCACAGTTACTTTGAACTGCTTTATTTCAATTAAATTTTCTTGTCTGCATTTCGGACAATAGAGGGGGAATTTTTTTAATTCAGTATCTTCCCTTATCTTTAATCGTGTTTTATTTCCACATACAGGACACAATATCCACTTGTAGTTTATAATAACTATCTCCTCCTTTACACTTTAATTCAAATCTTTATTAAAAAATATTTCATCTTATTTAACAAGAAACCATATTTATATAACAACATAAAATACACTAAGTTATTTTATTGAACATATATCGTACTTTATCTATCCGACTATTTGGACGACGGGGCTGGCAAACAGGTTCACCGGTAGTAACATGGTACCCTTTTAACTCTGTTAAACAAACACTACGTCCATTTGTAAAGAAAGTTAAATCACTACGATATTCTTGAATACACCGAGCAGGGATTTCTCCACTAAGAATGACCTCATTATTTTTCAATTGAGTGTCTACGATGTTCGCACAATATTTAGGAGCATCGTTGTATGCTCGTGAAAGATATTCCTGTGGCGCATAAATTTTAAAACTAAGATATGGCTCTAACAATTCTGTTCCAGCTTTTTTTAAGACTTGTTCCAATACAATAGGAGCAAGCATCCGAAAATCTGCTGGGGTACTAACAGGGCTATAGTATAAGCCATACTTAAAACAGATTTTACAGTCCGTCACATTCCAACCATACAATCCTTGTTCACAGCCATAGCGTATCCCCTCCATAACTGCATTTTGAAACGATTGATTTAAGTATCCAAGAGAAACCGAGCTCTCATACTGTACTCCGCTCCCTAATGGAAGCTGTGCTACAGATAGACCAATGGAAGCCCAGAAAGGATTCGGTGGAACTTCGATGTGAATGGTATACTCTGCTTTTTTTAACGGTCTTTCCATATAAATGACTGTAGGCTCTTTTATTTCTATCTCCACATGATACTTTTCTTGCAGCAGAGCACAAGTCACTTCCATTTGTACTTTCCCTAAGAAAGAAAGTATGATTTCATGTGTCGCAGAATCCACATAATATCGCAGAAGCGGGTCACTGTCGGAGATTTCTAAAAGTGCATCAAGTAACATTTCCCTTTGTTGAGGTTTGCTCGGTTCAACAGTCGTTTGCAGCAGAGGGAGGGGATTTTCAATTCTCTCTCTCTGTGGCAATAGCTTTGTATCTCCAAGAACACTATTTAACTTCAAAAACTCATTCTGCAAAATAACAATTTCCCCGGAATAAGCCTTATCGATTTTACATAATTCACCATTTATTGAAGTATACATTTCTGTAATTTTTATTTTTTCCTTTTCCGATATTCTAACCGAATCTCGCAAATGCAGTACGCCACTATAAAGACGTATATATGCAAGACGCTGTCTTTTTTCCGAATACTCAATTTTGAAAACATTTCCGCAAAGTTCAGACGGACCTCGATGTGTTGATGAATAAAATTTATTAGTAATAACTTCTATAAGGTTATCAATCCCTATATTACTTTTTGCACTTCCATGATAAAGAGGGAACAGAGAACAATTCTGAAATCTTATGCTTTCCTCTTGTTCGAGTTCCAATGCTTCTAATGATTTACCGGACATATATTTCTCTAAAAGGTCATCGTTTCCCTCTATTACCGTATCCCATTGTTCAGATTCGGTAAAGTTCGTCACACACATATTAGGATACAGTTCTACCTTCTGTTTGATTACAATTTCGGCAGAAAGTTTCTCTTTAATATCCTGATAAACCGTTGATAAATCAATTCCATTTTGGTCAATCTTATTGATAAAAAAGATTGTGGGAATCCCCATTTTCCTAAGTGCATGAAATAATATACGAGTTTGTGCTTGTACGCCATCTTTTGCAGAAATCAGTAGAATTGCCCCATCTAAAACTGATAATGAACGATATACTTCTGCTAAGAAATCCATATGTCCTGGCGTGTCTATGATGTTCACCTTCGTATTTTCCCACTGAAAAGAGGTTATTCCTGTCTGAATTGTAATTCCTCTCTGACGTTCTAAAAGCGTATTATCCGTCCTCGTTGTACCTTTGTCCACGCTTCCTAATTCTGTAATCGCTCCACTGTTATATAATAAGCTTTCTGTTAAGGTAGTTTTTCCCGCATCAACATGAGCTAAAACTCCAATATTAATAATTTTCATGTGATTTTCCTCCATTCAAAAGCCCAAAAGGGCATAAAAATCCCAGTGATAAATACTCTTATCACTGGGATTTTTATGCATAACCATAGGCATACAAAGCATACAGATATTCTCCGGATACTTTAGAATCACATGATAAAGGTATTCTTAAACTGGGTACAAAAAACTAAGCCCTCCTAAAAAAGGACATCCAATTATTTGTTCCCACTATCAAATTGACAGTTTATTTAAGAATACCTTGCCGCATATTTATTAACTCCTTTTAAATAGATACTTAAATAATAGCACGTAAGAGCATATTTGTCAAGGAATCTCCAATTTTTTATCAAAGAGAGTACGTGATTACAAAATAGCTGTAATAATGTACCAATATTTGTTATTCTATAATCTTCCAATTACTCCCGTTCTTTTCAAGTACCAAATCAAATTGAGATACCTGCGTTGCTTTGGTCTGCTGGTCGATATACTCCACTGTCAGCGATACCGTGACTTGATTATCCTTACGATTGTGAATAGGATTTACCAGTTCTTGAAAGATGTACTCTTTTCCGATTGGTTTTAATATCCCGTCATTCACATAGTAGGAAAGTTCACTGGCTGTCGCTGTAGGATAGAGCTTGAAGAACGTCGTTAAAAACTCATTGATTTCATTGGTTGTAATGGAATCAACCGTCCCCTCACTTTCAATGGCTTTTGGTTTATAACTTGATTTCTTAGGTATGTTGGTAATGGTCGGATTCTTAACCAGTACCATATTTCCAGAACCATCTACATAGACACTTACTATATAAGCAGAGTGGACGGTCTTTGTATTTTCTCCCTCTGTAATGAGCTGGTCTACACTGTAGGTTACATTAAACTCATTGTCGCCAGTTGGCTCTACCGTCCATATCTGAAATCCTCTTACAGAAGACGATACAGGAATATCTTTGCGTACTGTATCAACATTGAGAGCTTGAAGTTCATCTGTCAGATAGCCTTTTAGACTTTCCATTCGATTATCAATGGACTTATCGGATTGCTCCCATGAATAGTAGACTTTCGCAAAGTTCTCTACAAAATTTTCTACATGATGAGTATCAACGTATTCCTTTTCTATGATAGTTGTTTCGTGAATAGTATGAGTATCTATAGCTGTAAAGTGCTTGAATATCGCAAAGCTGAAACTAAGCCCTAAAAGTACCCACAAGGCAATCACAACCTTTTTATGAGGATTGACCTTATAGTAGACACGAGGTTTCTTTTCCTTTGGTATCTGTTTTTCTTTATTCTGATTTTTTCTAAATTTCATCATTAAATCTTCCTTTCTCATTGTTTGATTCGTCCTGCTCCCACTAAATGCTGTTGCCAGTAGGGGCTTGTTAAGTCGGCATAACCGATTGGGTCGCCTGCATGAAACATACGGTTATTGCCAAGGTATATCCCAACATGAGTAATATAAGAGCCAGCGTTATAGGTAGAATGAAAGAAAACCAAATCGCCAGCTTGTGCTTCCGATAGTGGGATATGCTGGGTCACATCATATTGCTGTTGTGCGGTTCGTGGTAAGTTAATTCCAGCTTTTCCATACGTCCATTGTGTCAGTCCGCTACAATCAAAAGAAGTAGTCGGGGAAGCTCCACCGTAAACGTATCGCCAGCCCTCATATTTCAGTGCTTCGTCCATGATGGCTTGTACCGTATCATCATCAAACTCTGTTGTGACAAGATACTGCGTTACCAGTTGCACATAAAACATATTGCCATAGTTGTATCGCCAGCCCCCATTGATAGGTATGGCTATGGGATTGGGGTAAGACACTTTTTCGCCACCTGAATACTCTTTTGAGAAACTTTGAGCCAGTTCAAAGGTATATTTATTTCCACGATTAGCCACATACCCTAAGAAACCACCACCATAATTGTAGGACTGGATAACCGATTCTAAATCTACACTGAGCCTTTCGCTACTGGCTAATAATTCACTGAAATACTTCACACCTTGCTTAATGGATTCTTCTGTACTCAATGAATTAGGTGGAAGACCGAGGGATTCCGAGGACTGCATAACATCTTCCGCAGTACCGCCCGATTCCACCTGTATAATCGCAAGAAGTATGTTGACATATTCTTCAACGCCATATTCTTTGGCATATTTTTCTACCATAGGCTTATGAGCCAGCACTTCTGCGGAAACATTCACACCTCCATAATGAATATTGGAAATTCCGCTGTCCTGTTCATCTGAAAATAAAATGGCAACAAACAGAAGCAGTGAGAAGACCATCAAGAATAATCCAGAACCACCAATCACTAAAGTTTTCAACTTCATGGTTTCTTACCGACTTTCTTAATGGTGGCGGTTTTGATTGGTGGTCTACTTCTTGTATTTTGTAGTGGTACTCTTTGAACAGTAGACGGACGTTCTTTTGTGATTGGACGTTGTGAAGTTCTATCTGCTGTAGTGGTTGAAGTTGCTGGCTTTTGAACGGTTTTTTCTTGAACGGTATTGCCTTGGCGTTCCACTTTTGGACTTGAAAAATCGGACTTAACTGCTGGACGCTCTTGTTTGGCTTGTTGAGATTCCTTATATGAAGTCTGAATATTAGACTGTTTTGAGGTCTGTTCATCATGATATTGTTCTTGTCTTGTAGTCGGTCTTTCATGAACAGAAGAAGCAGTCTGTTTTTTCTGTTTGACCTGTTCCATTTCAGAGCGACGCTTCGCAATGGTTTTTCGCCTTTGTTCCTGCTGTTCCTTGCGTCCACTGGCTCTGTCCGCTTTGGTTTGAGAAATACTACTGGTTAAATCACGGACATTCTCTTTTACTTTGGATTTTCCTTGATATACTGCATATCTTGCATTGGTCGGCAAATCTTTAACCTGTTCTTTCAAACCACTAGCAGTGTCTACCATTCTGTCTTTGGTATCAGCTACTGTACCGATGGTTTGACCGATACGTTTTCCAAGTGTTGATTTTTCCTTTCCGTCTGGTCGGGAGTGATCTGCTTGTGTCCTTGCAGAACTCCCCGAACCCGACTGTCCTTTTTTACCTGTAACAATGGCAGACCCAGCCCCTAGAGTAGTCATGGAACGTCCAAGTTTCCGCTGTAGACGGTGCATGTGAGCGTGCATAAGCATACGAGGTTTTCTCATCACACGACTTCCCACACTTTGAGAATCGTTACTCTGTAGAGAAAACATACTCATTAAATCGCCCAGCTTGAAGTAGATTCCTGCAAAGGTCACAATCTGTAGAAAAGCAATCAAAAAGAACGGATAACCAGCCGATAAGGTATAGAGCATGGTTGAAATACTAAATGCTGTCGTAATAATCAATGTGATTCCAGCTCGTGTCAAAATGGTATTAAAGAGCTTTGTTATGGCTCGTTTTGACATACCATCAAATGATGGAATCATGCTTAAAATAAAGCTCACAGGCAGAAACATAGCATAGATGATAAAAAGTACCTGCGAGAAAATCATGATTCCTGTTAATAGGAATACAAATATGGAAATCCCAATATTGAAGACAAATAGGAAGAAGACTGTACCTAAACGGTTAATGGTCTTTGTAATGGTTAGATTGGTATTGCTTCTGTCTTCAATTTCTTCCGCAACAATTTTTTCTCTGTCTTCGCCATTGTTGGAATCTGGGCTGGTGGAGAGCAGGCTTTCCACACGGTCAATACCGATACTTTCAATGTCTGAACTGTTGTATTGAAGCAGTAGCCACGGTTGCTGAACCTGTATGGAAAACAGGCTATCTCTGATTAAGTCCACGCTGTCCTTGCCTTGACTATCGGAATGGGGCATGACAATCTTCGTGCCAAGTGATAAACTGGCATTACTGATGTCTGATGAAAAGTCATTGATTTTTTTAATGTAGTCGGGAGCGTAGGCAATAAAGGAAGCCGATAGGATAAACACCAGCACAAAATTCATAATGGCATGAATTGCCTTTGTGGTTTCTCTCTTTATCAGTCCCGTATAGGCAACATAAACCCCAAGAACCAAAATCAAGAGTAAGAGGAATCCAACATAGAAACCCTCTGTTGAAAATCCGTTTGCACTCACACCAGCTAAGGTCTGCATATTCTTACCAATGGAATCTGCTGTAGCGGAAATGAAGTCTAAGGAATAGGCTTCCTGTACTAAGTAACCTGTCGCATTGGAAACATACAAACTGATTGTCCAAATAAAATTGGTAATGGCATATAGTCCATACATGACCTGTTTTCCAATCCCGTCCGACCAGTTCCACGGAAGCCAGCCCCAGCTATTATCCACATAAAAATCCAGTTGATAGTTTTCAAGTGGGTATCGGCTGTATTCATTTGCCACATTGACCGTATCATCTACCAAGCCCGCAGCTTGAACCACCGTTCCCAGCATGGCTAAAAGAAAAATGGCAATCACAAGTGTGAAAGCCACTGTCATTGCCACTTTACCTAGACGTTTCAGCGTCCAGTTTGATTTTATTCTGTTTACTATTGATGGTTTCACATTTACACCTCTTTTCGCACAGGTGGTCTGGTATCAAAGGCATGGAGCAGTTCTTCAAATACAGGGTGGAACTGTATCACACCGACACGACCATATAAATCACTGATAAGGCATTGCCCGTTTTCCAAATCACGCAATCGCTTCTGATTGTTTTCGTCCTCTGGGTCTACACCAAAAAAGGCTAAGGTCTTTTTAATCTCGTTAAGGTCAGTGGAACGAAATGCAAATTTTAAGCCGAGGTTATTTTTCAGTTTTTCATCTAAGAGGTCGTCTGTATTTTGGGTCACGAAATATACCCCAGCGTTCATAGCACGACCAGCCCGAACCAGCTTCATAGATAGTGTTTTTCCTTGTGCTACCTGTAAAAAGCTCCATGCTTCGTCTAAATCTACAATCTTGAAAATGCTTCGGTCTGTATGGATAAAGTCTAAAGCAAAGGTACTAATGACAATCAGCATAGCAACGGATAAAAGCTCCATAGTGGTATATTCCTCAAAGGAAGTTTCCTTGTCGGGAAGTACCAAGTCCGCAACCTGTATAATGTTCAGTTGTTTTTCTAAGCTGATAGACTGCTCCACATAACCATTACTGAATAATAAATGTGCAAAGTCATAGTCTGTAAAACTTTCGATATGGTCGGCTATACTGGTACTTAGTGGCGTATTCTCAACCCGTAATTCCTCAATCACTTTCATCAACCCTCGTACTTCACTATTGGTTACTGCACGAATGGCTTTTCTAAGGATTGGGAAGCGTTCCCCATCACGAGAGGAAATCCCCGTAAGGAATGTCAGAATATCAATAGCCAGTGATTCAGAATCTTTGGGATTTTTCATAATCACATAAGGGTCAAGTAAGCCTTTGTTTTTCTCATCAGAAGTCAGAGTGACGATATTGATTTCATGGGAAATCTCTGGCAAGGTTTCTTTCCATCTGCCACGTTCTGCTTTTGGGTCTACAATCACTGCTTGTGCCCCATAAAGCACCGCATAATAGACGATAAGGTTATTCGCAAAGGATTTACCACCACCCAGCGAACCAACAAAAGCCGACGCTAACGCATTGGTTACTGAACCCTTAACCCCTTGACTGGCAAGAGCAGGTTTCAGATAGACATTGCGTCCAGTATCTAAGCTGTAGCCAACATAAATCCCCTCATTTTCCCCCAGCATTTGAGTAGCACCAAAACCTAAACCAGCGAGGAAATCAGAGGTCACGTATTGAATATAATCATTCATATAACGCTTGCTGGCAGGTAAAAATTCTTCATGTAAGCCGAGCATATCCCCAAATGGTCGTACCAGTTTTACGCTTAAATCGTCATAAAAATCTTTCACTTCATTACAACGACGTTTGAGTTCGTCAAGATCATTTGCTGATACCCTTACCACATAAGACAGCTTGTACATAGATTCCTTGCTTTGGTCTAAATTGGTTTCCAGCTCATTCACACTTTCCAGAGCTTCCGCCACATTGGAGCTGGTTTCATTATCACTTTGCCAAGCGTGGTTATCCAAGTCTTTCAGTTCTTTCTTTTTATTGCGGACAGTAGATAGGGCTTTACGATTCGCTACAATTTCCACATTCATTGACGTATCAATCGGGAATGTAAATTGCTGTTGCTGGTAGTAGAAGATTTCAGAGGACGGGAAGTCCAGTTCTCCGACAATGCTGTTAATGGTAAAGTAAGCTACATAGACGGTTTCATCTTCCTGCTGGATTTTCAAATATCGCTGTTTTTCTTCCACCAAACAGCGAGTAGGCTTAATCAAGTCATAGTATTTAATCAGCGTTTCATTATCCAGCTTTTTCTTTGATAGATGGTACTCATACTCTTCATAGGCAGTGCCTGTCTGTCCGTAAAGGTGTTCAATCAGATAGCCGAAGTCGTCCTTATCTAACCTGCGGATTTTGAAACGACGAGAGATTTTATTTTCTAAGAGCTTTTCCATCTTCTGAAAACGCAGGATTTCATCATTACTCATACTAACAAAATCGCCCATCAGCTTATGGTTCACATCATAGACAAAATCAGACAAAGCATTTTTTGCTTCAACGGTAAGACTTTTCATAGAAAACTCCTGATCGTTGAGAAGCAACTTAAAGCCGATAAAGAAACGGTAGTTCACTTGATTTTCGCCAATCATGGATATTAAAGCGTCTGTCTGTTGGTCGATTTTGTCATAGGCAACCGCTTTGAGCTTGCCAGTGACTTCATTTTTGGAACGCTCTTGTGCAGAACGTATGCTGGATTCTGTACTGATTTGTAAAGCATGAATTTTGCCATCACGATTTTGTGCGATAAGCTGTCTGAAAGAATCATGCACTTGTATTTTCTGTTCTGGACTTAGAAATGAGTAATTGTAAGGAACAAGCTCATAGTAAGCATAACATTCCCCGTCTTTATTCCAGACGAGATTGTTTTCAATGTATTTAATTGGATATGCCATAAAATTCACTCCTAACTGCTGTAATGGCTTCTTGTGGCTGGTTTCTGCCAAGCGTTACTTTTTTTCCTGCATAGGTCAGCTTTGGTCGCAGTGCATAAGCAATGACAGACTTCAAAAATCCATAAGGCTTTTTACCATCAAAAGTTTTTGTAGACATAAACCATGTGAAAGCCACAGGAATCCCAAAGTATTTGAGAAATGCTCCCTCTATCATGGAAAGAGGGGGCAAGTTGCCAAGTATCATCACTGCAAAGAGTGACACGACAAACCATGTCATTTGCGTAAAGGTTATGGGAAACGGAAGTCTAAAATCATTGATAGAATACAGTACCTTTTCCACAGACCAGATACTGGTATAGCTTCGTATTTTCTTCATGTAATCAATCCTTTCATAAAAAATAGGGGTAGCTGATTGAGCCACCCCGTAAAATAGAAAATCTGCCAGTAGTAATGTACCGACAGATTTAATAGACGATTTCAAAAATCCCATGATTGGTTGAGATAAACGTTCCTGAAAGGTCTAAATCCCGACCATAGGCTTGATAATCAATATAGTTTTGAAGACTAGCTGGTACTTCGCCTAAAGCACCCGTTTCTTCAATGTAGTAGCGTGCCACGTCATACATATCATCACAATCGGAATGAATGATAATATCCTCTTGATGTTCGCTTAGTTCTTCAATGCTTGAAAAATGAGTGAGCAGAGCAGATAGCTCCGATTGTAATTCTTCGGGTAATTCCGATACCATTTCCCATAGTCGATTGAGTTCGCCAATGGAAGTGTATTCGTCAACCGTAAAGGGTAACTCGTAGTCATGAATGGCGTATTCCTCATATTCATCATTCAAGCCGATTTTCTCTTTGACTTCCTCAAAGTCAATGGGAAAGGTAAACCACGCACCGACCAATTCGCCCTCATTGTATTTGCCTAAATTCGCAATATAGACTTGCATATCGTCCATATATTCACGTCCTTTCTTTGTAGAGATTCAAAAATCCCTACCGCACTTCGTTTGGTGTACCATTCCTTTGCGGAACATAAGAAAACCACTTATATTCCACAAAAGAACGGTTTTATTTAAGCACCAATAATGCGATTGAATAGCTCTAGTAAAATGTCTTTTACTCCAGCAGCGTTGAAGACTAAGCCAACCGCAATAATCGCAATAATTAAAAAGCCAATCAGTTTGCTAAACTCACGCTTGAAGCCAAGATACAAGCCAATCACAACGATTGCTAAAAGCACCAGTGATTGAGCGTTTGATAGAAACCAGTTATAAAGGTTTTGTCCAAAATTCATAAAAATGTTCTCCTCTCTATATTCAATGAATTTGTATTTGAGTTATTTTTTTGTTGTTATCACGTCCTGTTCTTTTACTGACTGTTGCTTCAAAATCTGCTTGTGTCGGTCTGTCAGTTTCGCATGGTCGAGAATGTCTTTTACAACCTGCGTCTGGTTGATTTCATCAAGTTTAATCGCAACCTTTAAGGTCGGGGCAACTTGATGAGATAGCCAGTTCAGCGTCCTTTGGAAGGAGTAAGGCTCTGGTTTTGTGGTTAGTTTTAATCGTTCACGATTGTTCCCAATAAACCAAGCCCATTCTTCATTCAGTTTCCAATCAGAACGAGGTTTGGAATCGTCTTTATCTACAAAACGGATATACCGATTGATAATTTTAAAGGCGGTATGCTCTGGATTGTCATAGACGAGTAAATCACGGACTGCATAATAGGCACGCTCATTTTTCAATCGAATCTCAAAACGGTTTTTTACTTCTGCGTCTTCAATGGGAATATCATTTTTCTTGTACTGCTCGTAGTCCTTTTCATAGATACAGAAATAAACTTCACTTTGTAATGAACCGATATAGAGGGTGTTTCCCATACATTCCTTTTCCTCTTTGCGTACCAGTTCGCCACTGCGATAGCTTTTAAAACTGCGGAAGACGGAGATACATTCTTCCTGTTGGCACTTTTCAGTGAGTACAGGGATATTCAAAATCCCTGTCTTATCGTTAATGGCAAGGTCAAGGCGTTTCATCACACCGCCAGCCACCAAAACGTCCATAAAGAACTCATACCAGCTTCTTTGTTGTGCCAGAAGATAGCTTTCAAATTGTCTGCACCCACGACCTTTCAATTCCACCAGAACTCCTTTGTCCAGTTCATGGGAGCAAAGGACGAATATGTCGCCTAAAGCATAATGCTCTGAATAAGAATAGAAACCATAGTCCTCATGAAGAAAATAGGACAGTTTCAGTTGTAAGATGTTTTCGACCACCTGCTGTACGTCTGTTGTCGGAAAGCGAATCCTTACATAATCAAACAGCATTTCAAGGGGAGCGTCGGGATTGAAGCGTTCCAGAGCTTCCCAAAGGGACTGCTGTAAATCCTCTGATGGCTTGACTTTTCCTGTTTCAATATCGCTTAGATACTGCCTTGTAATACCAGTCGCAACAGCTAAACGGTTTTGAGATAGTCCATAAGCCAAGCGTTTTTCTTTTAAATGCTGTAACCAAGTTTGTTCATTCAGTAAAAATCCCTCCAATCAAAAAGGCGTATGTCAACTTTTAAAGCCCATTTGACATACGCTGAAATTTTGTAAATCCCTTGTAACCAAAGGATTTTCTAATGTTTTTTTGACTGTTTCCTGTCGATTTGTACCCCCCTGTTAGATACGGGGGGTTAAGTGCTGGCGTGGCTATTGCCACACCAGCCAGCAAGATCAGTCCACACCTGCGACTTCCGCTTCGCACGTCGCCTGCGTGGACTGTCTGCTGTTGGATAACTTTTTAATTTCCTCCAAGAAATCATATCCTTTTGGTACAAGGGGAGTATAAAACTCTGATATGACACTTGTTCCTACATCAACATAGCCACGACCTTTGATTCGCTTTAAGAAGAAATCCTTTTGTACGTCACTGCCAAACATCATGCCATAGCCCATTTCAGACATACGACCTAAAGCCACTCTGAAATTAAACTGATCACGGATTCCGTCGCCTAAATATTTTGCGTCTGGACGTTGACAAGCCAGTATTAGAAAGAAGCCAGCTTGACGACCTAACATGACAATCTGTTTCAGCTTATTCATAACTGCGGTGTTTTCTTTTGTTCCCAGCATTTCCATGAAAGCGACGTATTCATCAAAGATTAAGAAGTGTGCCGGGAGACCTAAGTAAGCATAATTTTTGCCAGTCTTATAGTTCTTCATCTGCTTCATTTCCTCACTACGTTTCATCATTTCTTCATAGAATGTTTCAATGCAAGAAAGCAAGTCTTCTTTTCTATAGTAGACATTTGCCATCACAGAACCTAAGTCCGCAAGGTCAGCATTTTTCGGGTCAAGAATATACAGTTTTGAATCTGTATGAAGCAAGGCTTCAATCAGTGTCAGTATAAAGTAAGTTTTACCGCCACCTGTACCACCAGCAATCAACATATGAGGGAGCTTATCATATTCCCACCATACGTTTTTCATTAAGCGAAGTTTACCATCTTTAGCTTCTACTTCATCAATAGAAATACGACTGGCTATGGTGTCATAGAGCAAAGTATATTCCACATAGGAATCCTTTAACTCTTTATCCGTCAGCTCACAGTACAAGCCACTCTCTAATTTCTTTTCCAAGTGTAAGAGTTGGTCTTGATATTTTCCCAGCGTGATTTCCACCCGTATCTGTATCAAGCCATTTTTAAGTCGATAATACATTTTAGGGAAGTAGGTTATCTTTTCCTTTGTACGACCAGCACTATCTTTAAAGAAACCCTCTGTTTTGACCTGTTCAGATTCATACCACTTGTTTTCAAGTATCATCTTTGCCAGTTTTTGACGGTGGTAAAGTTGTTTAACCGTATCATAGCGAACCCGTTTGAATACAAACGCTACCAGCAAGCAGATAAGAATTGCGACACTGAAACTGATAATTAAATAGGGAATGTCAATCTTATCTGCTTGTGATAGGTTAAAATCCTGCCAGTTGATCTGCTGGATTGTCTTCACATGAAACAGTCCGACAACCAGCAGGAAAACAGGCAGGAGTGACGCTATCGTAAAATGAAAGACTAAATCTTTACCAGATGGGCGAATCCTTTTACCACGCTGTTTCATGCGAAAAAGTCTCCTTTCTACCTAGCGACTATTTGTCTTGTGTCGGTTCTTTCTTTGCTTGTGGTTGAGCTTTGAATGAACTAGAATCCTTTGTCAGCACAATATCGTCTGCCTTGATATACCAGTCAACATCTGCTCCTTGATAGGTGGCAGTAGCAACGGTGTCCGCAATGGGATTGATAAGTTCCACCCGTGCGTTATAATCAAACTCTTTCAAAGGCACGCTGGCAGGAATACTTACTTGAATCATGCGTCCTTGTCCTTTGGATTTTAAGTCATAGGTACGTTCCTTGATTTCATCTGAAACCGACCCGTCTTCATTTTGGATTCTCACTTCACGACGTAGAGCAGAGAATTTCAATTCTCCAAAAGTCGTGTCTTTATCTAATACAATGCCATTTGCTAATCTCATCATTTTTCCTCTCTTTCTTTATTCTTTTATCATGTCGTCAGCATGTAAAAGGTAATTTGTAAAACCACGAGTGCCGATTTTGTAGCCCTCTGCGGTAATACGTGGATTGACTAACTTCACACGTTCCTCAAAGCCGAAATGTTTTTCGCCAGCTTCAGCAGGAAGCACCACCACAATATCATCTGCTCTTTGAACATCAGAATAGAGATTATAGCTTCTTGATAAGACAGTTAGCCGTCCGTTGATTCTTCGCTGAACGACTTTATCCTCGCCAGCAAATTCTAAATTGCCGAATGTTTTTTCCATGTTGGGAATCACAAATTTAAGTTCCATATTTTTACCTATCCTTTCTTTTTTATTGGCTGAATGAATGTTTGATGGTCTTAAAGAGTGGGGAACGACCTTTTGATTCTTGATTTTTTGTTTTCATAAGTTCACTTCCTTTCAAAATCGGGTAAAAAAATAGACACCTCATTTTTTGAAGTGTCTACCTATTAAATATTCAAATTTTATTGGAAGTATCTTTATATCTTCACTTTTCAAGGATAAATCGTCGTATCAAAGCTCATTCATAAGTAGTAAATTAGTAGTAAATTGAGTGGTTTTGACCTTGATAAAGTGTGATAAGTCCAGTTTTTATGCGGATAACTAGATTTTTATGCTATTTTTAAAAGAAAAAAAGCAGAAAAAAGCGCAAAAAATCACTTCCTGTGCTATACTGTAATTGAAAATTTTTTAATTAAAAAAGCTACATCTTCTGCAGCTTTCTAATCTGGTGGAAAATAACCCAACTGCTCAGCGATATGAATCGCCTCCTGCCTGTTAGTCACTCCCAATTTTGAAAAGATATTGGCCAAATGATTGGAAACTGTACGTTTACTAACATAGACCTTGTCACAGACATCATCAATGGTCAAGCCATTTCTAACCAGTTCTAGTATCTCGATTTCTCGTGGTGTTAGCACCTCTACCATCACTTCATCTGAAAAGACCTTACCACCTAGATAAATCTTTTCCAGTTTTTTCACCAACTCATCTGGGTCCATACTTTTGTCCAGAAAGCCATAAGCCCCCATAACTTTAGCTCGGTGTTCATACATTTTTTTACTGTAACCTGTCAAAATCACAACCTTACTAGAACAACCATTGTCGATAATCTCTTGTGCCAAGGTCAGCCCATCATCTTGATACAGACTCGTCAGGTTGATGTCAATCAAAATAATGTCGTAGTCATTAAAAGCAATCTCCGAAATAGTCGAAAAATTATCCACTAACTGGACCTTTTTAATGTTTTCCGATAACTCTAAAATCATCTTGATACTTTGGCTAAATAATTTATGATCATCAATTAACAAAATTTTCATAACACAACTCCTTATCAATCGGGAGAGTAATTTCTACACGAAATTTCTTATTATTTTCAAAAATCTGCATTTGACCACCTAAAACACTAATTTTATTAGACATATTTTTCAAGCCATAACCTAAGGATTTTTCTGTTTGAAGGAAGTCATTTTCAGAAATGATAAAAATAGCGTCATCATGCACATCAATCTTCAAAGAAATCCTTCCACCACTAGTGTACTTAACGGCATTGGTCGCCAACTCCTCAACCAGACGATAGGCAATTTTATCGTAAGGAGATAAAAGCCTAAAGTGGGCAGGAAACTGTGTGACTACTTCATTTTCTGCGTGATAGCGTTTGACAATCCGATTAATCAGCCCTTGATACTGGATGTCTAACTGCTCGTCTGTTTCTACCATTGGCTGATAATAATCCATCCGCTCACGAATCCGCTGAACCAACTCCTCTGTTACCAGATTGATCTGTTCACCAAAAGCTTGATTGCTACTATATTTATTGAAATTTTTTATTGCCATCACATTTTGCAGGATTTCATTATGAAGAAATTCTGAGAACTGTTGTTCTGTATCTTCATTTGCCAGCAGACTTTTCACCATACGGTTACGCTTTAAAAAGAGAACTTTTACATAATCCTTAGCATCTAGCATTTCAGCAGAACGAAAAAGGCGAATCAATTCTTCCGAACAAATCCCGAACAATAGTAACATGATATTCAATACCAAAAAGCTCGTGTTTAAGTCTAAATGAAAGATGATGAAAATGCCTACTAACAAAAACATAATCAGTAAAAACAAGCGTGAAAAAGCTTTTATATAGGACAACTTCAACTCTACTACCTTTTTCTGAAGAGAGTTAATAATTGTTTTGAGATGCAAAAAAGCAAGTATTCCAATAATCTCAAGATACCAGACTAGGTTCATCACTCCTGAGCCCCTCGTATTGATATACAAAAAGAAATAAGAAAGAGGCAATATCAAAGCTAATATCCACAAATTTCGTCTCTGATACTTGAGTTTACTTTTCAACTCTTTATGATATAAAATCAGTAAAATCAAGGGAACAAGGTTTAAAAAGAAAGATGCAAACAAGGACAGAAATAGAAAAATTGAAGGACTTAACAGATACGAACTAATGGTGATTAGTGTCAACACAAAGGACACACTCAACAGTTCTTCTCCTATTTTCTCTCCCAGAAAGATAATAGACAGAGAACTATACACCAATAAAAAAGAGTTGAGCGGATGAAGAATATCAAAAAAGTGCAACAGGGTGCTCGCAACTCCTTGATTAAATATGTATTGCCAGCTAATGAGAAATATCATCAGAAGCAACCAAAGTTTCAACTCACTATACCGAAAGGTCACAATATTACAAATATAGCTAAATACAATTAAAGCAATAAGCAGCAATAAAACCATCTGCAAGGAAAAATCTGTCGAAAAGTCCAGAGGAATCCTATAATGAATATAAATCATTAAAGCTAGATGATTAAAAATCGTCAACCACCACAATAAAAGTGAGTTTTTCGAGAGCGATTTGACAAACTGTTTCATATGTATCTACTTCCTGAACTACTTTAATATCATTATAACACAATACCAGAATTGCAGGATAGGCAATTCTGGTATTTGACTTAATTTTCAATAATTTGCCAACTTACTCTATAAGTCACTAGCAGGTAAAGGACAAATAGTAAGACCGCTACTCCCAGATAGGTGATATCTATAGAAATGCTGGTATTAGCGAAATTCTCAAAATAACCCAAAAGAGCGGCACTCAAGGCAAGTGCTAGCGGACCTGCGATAAGCAGCGGAACCAAGAAATAACTTAGAATCTGTTGCAAAAGAATAGAGCGATTTTGCTTTCTCTTGTTCCCAAGAAGGTATAAGATTTGATAATCATTAACACTATCCAAAGCACTTGTAGAAGTTTGAAGAGACAAGATACTGAGAGAAATAATGATAAAAATAACACTGACAAAAATCATGACAAAGACAATGACGCCCATAAATCCAAGGTAAACCTCAAAAATACTTCCTTTCGTTTGATAGGTGAACGAATTCAACTCTGCTCCATCACGAGTGAAGTAGTATTTTTCAATCCACTGACTCAAGAATGTTTCTACTTCCCGTTTGTCAATGTTTTCTTTGAAATTGGCAACATAGGTCGTGTGGTCTTCCGTCAATCCAACTACTACCTTATCTGGTACAATCAAGGTTCCTGCGTCATTTAGACCTACTGAAGATAAAAAGTAAACTGTTTCAAGTGGCTTTGAAGAGGCAAGGTTGAGAGAATGACCGTTAATCATGAGGGTTTTGGTCGTTGATAGAAATTCCTGAATCTGCTTGGCAGTTCCTTTATAATTGGCATTGACTAGAAATTGGTCTTCTGACAAGTCAACCGCTTTTTCCCCTTGCAGTTTTCGGAGATGATTGTAGGCAGAAATTCCTAAAATCGGTACTTTTGATTCAGGAAGTTTCTTATCATGCTCCCAGAGATTGCTGGTATCAATCAAATCTTTATAGATTACATCACTAGAATAGCTAGAATAGCTGTACTCCTCTTTGATGAAATTAAAGTCAAAGCCATCGGCTTTCAATCTGTCTTTGACAGATTCCTGAGAAAATTTAAACTCTTTACCACGGTAGAGATTGACAGTTACATCATAAGGTGAGTATTTGTTCAGCTCTCGGTTCATAGTCGTATAGGCACTACCACTAAAAACGAGTAAGCTGAGAGCCAGTGTCAAGGTCAAGGATAAGACAGCCAACGTGACCGAATTACTATCAGCTTGTTTTGAAAATTGACGGATTTTAAAAGTGTTTAGTTTGTTACAGTAGGTTTGAGGCAGTTTTCTAAGAGAGACCAAGATAAAATGGCTCAAGGTATTGTAAAATAAAATCACAAAAATCACGAAGACAGATACCAGCAAGATACCCCAGCTTTTCAAGAATGATAGATGGTGATAGTCTGAAAAATAGAGAGCACCAAAACCGATAACAGCTGTCGAAAGAATAAAGAGAAGTGCTTGAAGAACTGGCTTGCCTTTTGCCAAGACAGATTTCTTGACCCCATTTTCTTGAATGAGTGCAATGATATTTTGCTTTCTAAAGGTAAGAATGTCCATGACACCAACAATAAAACTGGTGACCAAATAGGAATAAACTAGTAAGATGACAGACTTGCTATCAAAGAAAAGCAGACTACCAAAGTAATTAGCCATAAAAAACTCAGATGCAATCTTAGCTAGAATGACCAGTAAGATCACTCCAAGCAAGAAACCTAGAATCAAGGAAAAGATATTAACCAGCATGGTTTCAAAGAACAGGGTACGGATAATCTGCTTCTTCTTCATTCCCAGCGTTGCATAAAGTCCCAGCTCTTTCTTGCGCCGTCCTAGCACAAAATTTGTGGAATAAACGATGAGAAAGGCAATCGCCGATAGAATCAGATAGGAAAGCAAGCCCATGTACTGGCTCATCACCGTCGTCAACATTTCCTTTGCTCCTGATAAACTTTGCATCACTGGATGGCTTGGTAAAGCATTAAAAGCGTAGAGCAAGCTATAAATCAAGGTCAGACTGAAAAAATAGATGGTATAGGTCTGTAAATTTCGAAATACATTTCGTAAAATCAATTTTGGATACATACTCTCCCCCTCCTATCTGGTACGGCTGTAAATCTCTTGCAAATACTGTTCATTAGATAAGCTGTTACGTTCCAAATCATCCATAATCTTTCCATCGCTAAGTAGCACCATCCGTGAAGAGTACTTGGCTGCGGCAGGGTCATGCGTAACCAGTAAAATGGTAATACCAAAACTTTTATTGATTTCCTGCAAAAGTGCCATCAGTTTTTCAGAATTGGCAGAGTCCAAGGCTCCTGTCGGCTCATCTGCGATAATCAGTTTAGAATCATCAATCAAGGCTCTAGCAGTTGCCACACGTTGTCGCTGGCCACCTGATAACTGATTAGGAAACTTATCTTTTAAGTTTTGAATGGCCAACTTATCCAAAATTTCCTCAATCTTATCCTGATGTTTTTTGATATTTTTCCCCTGAATTTGAAGAGGTAGAATGATATTTTCATAGACCGTCAAGGTTTCCACCAAGTTGTAGGCTTGGAAAATATAGGAAATGTTTTTAGCACGATAGTCAGCTAGTTCATTTTCCTTGGCATGGATGATGTCAAAATCTTCAAATCGAATCTCACCTGATGTTGGTTTATCAATCGTTGAAATACAGTTGAGGAGTGTTGTTTTTCCACTACCACTGGCACCCATAATTGCCAGAAATTCACCTTTTTCAACGGACAAGTTCACATCTAATAAAGCATGAACGATATTATCCCCTTGACCAAATGTTTTCGTTAATCCTGTCACAATAAGCTGTTTCATCATTTCATTCCTCCGTTTCTTTATTACTCTCTCATTATACGGTTTCTTTCAAGGTTTTCCATGAGTATTTTGTGCAGTATATTCAAGTTATAAAAAACCGATACCTTTTTCAGGTATCGGTCGATGTTGATTATTTGCGATCGTTTCTTTTTTTCATAAAGTAAACAATCCCTATGACAATAACTCCTAAGACCAGTACAGGTGCATAGAATTCTAGTGTTCCAATAATTCCTTCCATTTTATCCTCCTATCAAAAAATAGAGGTAGTTTTATCCACAGCGCACGTTTGGCGAAGTACATTCATAAGAATATGTAAACCACCAACCACAGCGACCTTGTACTGTTAATCTAACAGTCGTACGTCACCCAGCAGTATATTTAATATTTAACTCTTGGCTATTAATTTCATAATCCAAAGAATCAATCTCAAAATGGTCTTGTTTCATTTGTATTTCTCCTCGTAAATATAACACCAAATCAAAGTGTTGTCAATGTTTTGTAATAAAACTCAAGAATTTTCCTTTTGTTTTATCTAACAACAAACATTATTTCTCGTATACTCATAGGAACAGGTGAAACACAATCCACAGCGACCTGCTAGTGTCATTTTAAAAGCTATGCACCACTAGCTCCTGATTTCCCGGAAAGTTCTTGGTTTTCAACCTCGAAACTTAGAGAATCAATCTCTGGACGACTTGTATTTTTAGACATAAGGTTGCCTCCTTCCTTCTTTTAGATGATCATCATTACAGTAACTAGTATAAACTCTAGTATTGGCTAAGTAATGAGTAAATCGTGCAAGTTTCTTATTTTCGAGAAAAATTTTTATAGTTCCCAATTAAAAAGTAGCTGAACAATCTTGATATTTGCTCTTTTTCATTTTCAAAACCATTTTTTTGATAGTTATTATAAATAATACTATCACCATCTTTTGTTTTAAAATATTCCTCTGGAAAAAGCTTATTATTTTTTACTTCTAAAAGATAATCTTCTACAGATAGTTTATTCCATTCTTTCTCTGATAAATCGTTCCAAACTTTAAATAACCTGTAATCATGGGATGCTGGGGTATGGATGTGAAACAATGTTTTACTATATTTCCCACATTTATTTTTAGTTTTCAGTAATTCATCATATGCCTTTTTTATTTCATTATTTTCTTTTCCCATTTTCAATCTCCATAAACAAAAAAATAATACACTATTATTATTTTACATTAACAATATCACTGTTCAACAGGTAAGAAATTCCCTACAATAATCCCTACAATTCTAGGATCTTCATCATACGAAAGAAAAATATCTCGATATTTTGGATTGATAGAAACTAACCGTAAACCCTGTTCTTCCTGGTAAACTCTTTTAATGTATGTCTGATTATTACAGACTACTGCATATACTGCACCATCATAATCAAACCCTGTTTCACGAATGAGAGCCACAGAGCCATTTTGATATTTGGGCTCCATTGAGTCACCAGAAATCCATGAGGCAAAGTCATGGGCTAGTTCTTCATCAAAATAGACAGTATCATAGTTTTGATCGTTGTACACCGATGAACCGATACCAGCAGACATTTGTTCGTAAACATGGTATTCGTATAGTTTTTCTGACATTGAAACAATGTTCTTACATTTTTCTTTTTGAACTAGTCCTCTGACATAACTAAGTGCATTATTCTTACCTTCATCCGATAAAGTATTATATAGTCGGATGATTTCGACCTCTGTAAAATAACCTTTTGGAACATTTAGAATCTGCTCCAAAAGCTTTATTTTTACTCTAGATGGTTGTTTTATTCCACGCTCCCATGCAGAATAGGCCTGGTAGGTAATACCTAATTGATCTGCAATATCTTTTTGAGTCATTTTTAGCTCTTTTCTACGAGCTTTTAGTTTTTCTGGTTGGTACATCATTTACCTCACATTAACAATAATTTCAATTCAGCTTTTTGTTTTGCTTCTTTGTCTGTTAGCTTATTTTTATCCCAAACATAAGCTATTGATTTTCCTCTATCATAAATAAGCCATACTTTTAAATTGTCACAGTAAGTCTTTATTGTTTTCCAATTCTCTTGATCTAGAAGTTCTGGATACTCTTGGCTAGTAACAAAGGCTCTTTTGTTCATAGATTGCTCTATCCTTGTAATAAGAGAAGCTTGATAGTTATTAAACTCTTTAATAATTTGTTCTTTGACACTGTGAAATAGAAGAAGGAGTGTAGCATTTTGTCCTTCTATATATTCCTCAATAGCTTGCTTAATGAATCCTTCTTTCCCAGGATAATATTCTCGTAAAAGATCTAAGAGGCGAAAAAACAGTGCTTGTTTTGAAACATCCAGGCTATTTTGAATATGTTGAAAGGTGTCGCAACTATAATAAATCTTAGACAGCAAAACAATGTCAGGCATTAATACTACAGCAGAGAAAATATTTGCTTCTCGCTCTAGTAGGCTCTCTTGATTATCAATAGATTCAGCAAAATAAGTGCCTTCATGCTTAAGTATGAAATGCCCCAGTTCGTGACACAGAGTAAAATTCTGCTTTACAATCGGATTATCCTTTTCATAAGAAAAACTAATACCTAATTCATCAATAACAGTCAATCCTTCAATTTTATGATTTGAGAAGTGGTGACTAATCACTTGAATCTGAGATTTTTGAATACAATGTTGAAAGAAGTAATTGAAATTATAGTTAAGTAATGAAATATCATTATCTTTCATGTACTGGTATAACACATGTTTTGTAGACTTACTTATTCTTGTATACAATTCATCCAAAGAATGATACCTCCTTTAAGTATAAATTACAAAACTAAACTAATTTGGTTGAGTTTATTATATAAAAAAAGTGGACAGATGTCCACTACAGTCTTAGAAACCAACTGCTATCTAAAAATAATTTGTTACACTTGAATCTGACTTAAAGATGTGTTAAATTCTACCCGCTACTAATTGAAAAATTTCTTCATCAGTTCGATGATCTTCCGGATTCGCAGAGAAATAAAAACTTAGATTTGTATCATCTTTATATTTGTTGTAGAGTGTTGGTCTCAATGTCTCAGCCTTATTACTATTTTCAATGCTCCTGGTATTGTTTCGACCATTTCTTCTTCCATTTCGTTGGACATCATAGCAGTAAATTGCATTTGGATCGTTACCTTCGCATCTTCCCCCTTGAATTTGACGTAGTTGCTCATCCTTTTCGACTACTTTTTCTTCTGGAATAAATCTTGCAAAAATATTCGAAAAATCATTAAAAATATCTCTCCCTATCCCTTGGTTATCGATATTAAAAAAATCACAAAATTCTTTTGCTGTGTGAAAATGAACATCATAAAAATCAGCATACGCATAAATTGAGCTTTCAATCTCATCTGCTTTTATAAATTCTAACTTAACCTGTGCAAACTTACTAGGTTTTCGTTCTGCTTCACTATATGTTTTTAAGATTACAATGTATCGGTGATTGTTATAATTAAATAGAAAGCTATCAATCACCCAACCCTTTGTTCTCATACTATTAAGCAATTTGGGTAAATTATTAAATCTAATATTAGTCATAACTATACTCCTTTTAAATTTATATTTTTAATACTAACTCTTTTGAATCTCAAAAAAATCTGTTATACTCACTGCATTTCCCAAAGAATTAGATATCATATCTTTCTCCCATTGAATAATAGTTCCTGTACTTCCACCCAATTCTTTAGTTACTTGTACTTTGGTTAATCCACGTTCAAGTCTCAACTCTTTTATTTCCGTAGAAAATTAATTTCCCTTACTAAACGCTTTCTTCCGTTTTTCCATAAATTCAATCAATTCTTTTTTAAAGATTTCTTTTTCTTCATCGGTTAAGCCTTTTGAATTCATACGGAAAAGCAATTCAATATTATCTAGTTCATCTGATTTTTCTTCTGAGTTTCCTACTAAATAGTCAACTGACACATTTAAAATTTGTGCTATCTTAACAAGATTGTCTTGTGTTGGTTTTTTTACTCCTCGCTCCCATGAAGCATATGCCTGTTGGGAGATATTTAGTTTTTCAGCTATTTGAGCTTGTGTTAGTTTTACTTGTTTCCTTAGTGTTTTCAAGCGTTCTGCGAATTCCATATGTGACCTCAAAAAATTATTTTAAAATTTTGCAGAAAATCGTTGACATTTACAACTAGTGGTTGTATAATATAAACAACAACTGATAGTTGTATAGCGATTGAAAATAATAACCTTATCTTCAAGGCTAAATCACGATCATTGACAATTAAATAAAAAGTGCGTCTGACAACCAGAGGACTGATCATCAGAACTACACATAAACTTCGTACCTTTATTGTAAATGTTTTGATACTAAAAGTCAAGTCCGTTTTATGGTTGAAGTGAAGATATAAAACAAGATTCAATTCTTGTGGGCTTCCACGCATTTCGGACTTTCGCACTTTTCCGAATAGTAAAGTGAACTAGCTTCGCCAAAGGGCGTAAGAGAATCTTATGGGTATGATAATGACTACCTAAAGAGATTGGCTGGGAAAGCGATGGTAATTGACGCAAAGCACCTTGCTAAACGTTGCCACCGTGGAAAGAGGAATCTTTCCAACCAAATAACTTTTCTTTACTGCTGTCTATCTAATTAGATAGACCTACTCTCAAGCTACTAAGTTCTTTCCTTTTTTCACTTAGTAGCTTTTTTACTTATTACAATAAAGGAGAATGATATGACAAATTTTTTTCGCATTACAATGTAAACGACTCTATGATAATTACGAATTTACCTATGGCATGTTTAGTGAATCTGATAAACTACAGGCTAAACTTTATGCTCAAGCTCAAATTGATTTAGACCATCTCGCAGATGATGCTCGTAGAAATGGCTATGCTCATGGGGATATTCAATTCTATAGTCGTATGTTTAAACGCAAACTTTTTACACACTATTACTCAAGAGTGAAGCAACTAGCTTAGCTCTTTTTATTTTACACTCTGAAAGGAAAATCTTATGATCTCAGAAACACTTAAAATGAAACCAGAATTTATTGGCCCTGCTTACTATGAACGTTTAGGAAATGCTCCGAAATTTATTTTTGGAAAAGAAGGTAAATACCAACGTCACATTCTAAATAGTGCAGAGCACGGTGCCTTTCATGTCATTACACCAGCCTCTACAACAGTCTTTCCAGAAGATTCTCTAGTAGAAGCGGTTAACCCAATCTTTTTCCCGGACACTGCTTTAAATGGCAATACTGTTGCACCTTATCTTAATGTATTTGCGGAAAAATTGGTAATTAAAAAATAAGAAATTAAAGGAGAAAATCACATGGCTAAAATTGGATTAAACTACGGAGAAAAACTACAAATTGCTGACAAGACTTATCGTGTTATTACAGACGGGTTAGATGTCCCAGCTGTCCTTGGAAAACTGACTTTCCGAGGTGTTGAAGGTCCTGATATCATCTTTGAAGTGGATCGCTCACAACGGAATCCTGATGGATCGTTTGTACAAGTCAATACAGGTGAGATCCGTGGAATTGTTGTAGGGATTCATTCTTCTGTCCAGCACGAAACACTCTTTTTCACTATCGCAGATATGTCTGAGTCTGAAATTGAAGATTTAGGCATTAAATACCGAGAAGAAGTTGAACTGGAAGATATTGTTATTACGCATACTCATGTCAATCGTAATGATATCTATAAGCTCTTTGCTTCTAAAATCAAGAAAAAAGCTGGAAGTGCACCAACTAAAGAAAACAAACCAGTAGAAAATAAGAAGGAGAACTAGGAGGTGATTCAGGATGAAACTCTTTACCTATCGTGGAAAAAGAGTTCGAGTTTTTCATCGTAAACTAAAGGGAATCACATGGTTTATCTGGTGGTTTCCTTTTTTGTTGGCTATTAGTTTCTACAGCTACTTACATTTAGAAGAATTAAAAGTCCATCCCTTACCTCAAGGATATTTTCTAGGAGCTGGATTTATCTTTTCTTTGATCTTATCTTGGTTTATTAATCGTGTTTGCTACAGGAAGGTACTTTTTTTTCAAAAGCTCAATAGTCTTCGAATCCTATCTCGTTTCTTGCTAGAAAATAACCTCTATCTCGTTAAAAAGGTTAAACGTGAAAACAAGATCATTGAAAAAATCACCTTACCTCAAGTGTATGTCAAACAGTCTCGCTACAAGATTGAAGTGAGCTTCATTCTAGAAGGCAATAAGTTCCAAGATCGCTTTTTAAATCTAGGAGCTACGCTTGAAGTCATGTTTAACGGGGACTTTCGCAATAAAACCTTTGATAATCGCTTTATCAAATATGAAATTGCTATTAACCGAATTGATAGCAGGATCACCATTAATGAAGTAACAGTCAAGGGATCCAAACTCCAGCTCATGAAAGATGTATCTTGGGATTATATTGAAGAACCTCATCTTCTCATCGGCGGTGGAACAGGTGGAGGAAAAACAGTTGTTCTCATGACCATAATTTATGCATTAGCTAAAATTGGCTTTGTCGATATCTGTGACCCAAAGAATTCGGACCTTGCTGGATTAAAGAAAATTCCAGTCTTTCATGGCCGTGTTTATACTAGTAAGGAAGATATCATCAACTGTTTTAAAGAGAATGTAGAGTTCATGGAAAAACGCTATGAAAGGATGTCCACTTCGCCAAAATTCCAAGCTGGAAAGAACTTTACTCACTATGACATGAAACCAAAATTCATTCTTGTAGACGAGTGGGCAGCTCTTATGGCAAAGATTGACCGTGACTATAGCCAACAGTCCGAACTGATGGAATATCTCTCTCAGTTAGTTTTAGAAGGTCGTCAAGCTGGAGTCTTTATCATCTTTGCTATGCAACGGCCCGATGGGGAATTTATCAAAACTGCTCTTCGGGATAACTTTATGAAGCGTCTTTCCGTCGGTCATTTAGAATCAACAGGATATGACATGATGTTTGGAGATGCTAATAAAACCAAAGAGTTCAAAAAGTTGGATGAAATCAATGGAGTTAAGGTCAAAGGACGGGGCTATATCGCAAACAACGGTGAGCTGGCTGGTGAGTTTTTCTCTCCCTATGTACCACTCGATCAAGGTTTTTCCTTCTATGATGCCTACTCTAAAATTTCGATTATGGAGTTTGAAGGAGAAGAATTCTCAGTATTTGAGGAATATAAACCACCAGTTGAAACAATTGATCCTATAGAGGAAGAGAAGACTATAGAAAACGAATCAAACAAGAGACCACTCAAAGAATTCGCAGACGAACAAAATCTTAAAATGCCAACCTTACGCAAGATTATCTATCTCTTAACAGAACAAGGGATCATCTTTGAACGGACTGTATCCGCTATTCTAGTGGATCCTTTTCAAGAAAAACTTCTTCTTGAAATCCTCGCTCAATTTGAAGAGGGAGGACGCAGGTCTTATCCAAAAGCAGTTGAAGCGACGATTGTTCATCATGGGCTAGGACAAGGGCAAGGGCAAGCCTGACCGCAGGTCAGGCGCAGACCGTAGCCCGAAGTTTCTAGGCCATGATGAAACTTCAACCCCCGTTTTCTAATAGGGGGGTTACAATTGGCAAAAACGCCAAGTCCACCCCTCCTCATTCCTTATGGGAGTTGAGTTTTCAATTTTTATGAAGTGTGTCACTTTCGTCAAAAAAGTGTGTCACTTTGTTAGAAAGAGGTGTTGCGATGAATGGACAAAATTAGTCCTTTTCATATTAAGAATTTCAGAAAACAAACAGGACTTAGTCAAAAAGCATTTGCACAAGCTGTTAATCTACCTACAAGAACCTACCGCTCTTATGAAACAGGCGAAAGAGGACTGACGATTGATAAGTTTAGAGAACTTAAAGAAAAACTTGGTTACTATCAAGATTGCGATAAAAACAGTCTTCGAGCTCAAATTGACTATCTACGATTGACATTTCCTAGATTAAAGGATTTAGATGCTTTCTGTGAAAACTTCCTTCACTGCCACCTTAGCGAATTTACAGATCAAGAAACCCGTCTCATGAATTATACCCACTTATGGCAACGAGGGAACATCTGGATTTTTGATTTCTTTGATAAGTCTGTGACCAATGATTACCAAACTTGTCTTCAACTATCTGGACAAGGATGCCGTGAGTTGGAATTGCTTCTAGAAGACAAGGGAATCACTTGGCAGATCTTTCTTCAAAACATTCTTTATTCCTATGAAGACGTTCGGGTGAAGCGACTCGATATCGCTCTAGATGAACTATATAAGGGATATGGTCACGAGGACGAACAAATTCAAATTCCCAAATTGATTGATAAACTCTATTCCAAAGAGATTGTCCTAGACACGATCAAGAAATGGAATATCACGGGTGGTGGATCTTTCACAGATAATGAAGACATGGAAGCTAATCACGGCTTGTCCATTTATTTTGGGAGCCGTCAAAGTCAACTCTACTTCAACTTTTATGAAAAGCGCTATGAAATTGCTCGGATGGAAAACATCTCCTTGGACGAATCCTTGGAGATTTTTGGTATCTGGAATCGCTATGAACTCCGCTTTTCAGATCAGAAAGCTCAAGGAGTTGTAGAGGAATACATCAATGGTGTAGATCTCGGAGAAATCGCTAGAGGCATCGTCAATAAAGAAATCCAAGTCTATGATGGTGTTACTCGTTTTGGAGCTTATAAACCTGATGAAAAGTGGCAACGTCTCTTTGGAGGCGTCGAACCCTTAAAGCTCTCAACTAACCCACAGCCTTACAGTATTGAGCGAACGATTCGCTGGCTGACCTATCAAGTTGCTAACTCCCTTGCACTAGTCACTGAAGCGGACAAGATCCTCCAAACAGAATACATGAAAATGATTCAGAATAGCGGAGAGATCACTGATCGAGGAAAAGCCATGTTACGACTTCTCAAAGCCAATAAACACTATGAACACTAGAAAGGAAAAACTATATGGAATACAAAGTTCAAATCAATTCACTAGAAAACTTTAAAGCTTGGTCTGGTGGACTAACCACCTTGAACACTGTCCGTGAACGTGGTGGAGTAGATACTCTAACCGTCATTTGTGAGGATATCTTCTCTGGCGATACTCCAACAGAAGGACAAATCAATGACTGGCTCTGGTTTGATTCAGATTTTATCTACCAAGCTCTAGGCTACGATGATCTGCTTGAGGCTTCTTGAGATGTTAAAGAAGATTTATCAAGCAGACTTTCTGCTTCTTCCAGAACAAGAATTCTGGAGTATGTATATCCTCTTACGAAAGGGCAAAGACTTCTACTACGAATGCGCTGGCAGATGTACAGAAGATCTTCCAGATAGTAGAGGGTTCTATAACTATGAACATGCCTGTTTCACGCTAGATGGTCAAGTGTTGAGCGTAAATAAAAAAATGCGCCCCTCACTCATTACTTATATCCAAAAGACCATCAAAGACAATCAAGAAAAATTTAGAAAGGAAATTGAAATGGCCACTAAAACTATTTTTGAAAAGAAAGTCTCTCAAGTCACGAATGAACTGGGAGAATTACTTAAAAAGAAAGATCACAGAGAGGCTTGGACCAAGGCTGGAGAATTAAATAGTCTCCTAAAAAAAGAAGAAGCCAAAGACCTAAAGCCTGACCTGATCGAAAAACTCCAAACTGAGCTACGAGGCTACTATTACATTAATGGTGAGATCGAAAAAGCCAATAAGCGCCTTTATGCAAAAGGATCAAAGCTCATTGAGCTTGCTGGTCTCTAAAGGAGGATCTATGGATAAAGCTAAACGCTACTTGCTTCAAGCGAAAGAATATCTTTCACACTTTAAAAAGGTGGAGAAAAAAGGAGGCCCACCAAAGCTAAAAGTCACCAATAAAAAGACCGTCAATATCGCAGTCATAGGAGGAATTTCTTTCCTCCTTTTTGTTGGTTTCTTGGGATCTATCCGTGCTATCACACTCTCAAATAAGGTAAGTACACTACAAGCCCAAGTAGAATCCACCCAAAAGCAACAGACACAGCCTATGGAGTCGAGTAGAAAATATGACTATAAACTCCAGTATTACTTGAATGACTACGTCTATGCCTATTTCACTCTTCCACAAGAAAGCGATAAACAAAAAGCTCAAGTTGACTACTTAAATAAATTTTACAATTTCATCCCTGATGTAAAATCTCAAGGGCAAGTTCGAAATCCCAGCTCACTTGTCTATTCTCAGTTAGTGACTGTAGAAGGGAAAGTTGCGACCTATAAGGTTAAATACAAGGAAAGCATCCATCGGGATAACAACACAGAAGAAAAAGAAATTGTGACAGGTTTCAATATTCCTTTTGATGAAAAAGATGGAAAATATTACGTTTCTGGCCTTCCTTGGTTTTCTGCCATTGAATCCTCACAAGCTGGACACTTTAGCGAAGATGATAAGCTCCAACTCACTGCCAATGATCATTTTTCAGACAGCGAGCGAAAGAAAGTAGAGAAATTCCTCAAGATTTTCTTTACCAACTACACCACAAGCCAAGATAATCTTAATCTGATTGCTAAAAATGTGGATATCATCTCAAATAGCACTTTCAAAACGATCGACTACACTTATCTTAAACAGGACGGTAATGATCTAATTGCTTATGTCCAAGCTACTTTTGAAGTTGGAGGCACCACTCACTCAGAAAACTTCACCTTTACTCTCTCAGAAAAAGAAAAGACCTACTATGTCTCAAAACTTGAACACACCATTCCACTAAATTATGCAAATGATAAAGAATAGGAGAACTCTATGAATACAAACAATCTACGAACCTTCCTTCAGGGAGATGGAATTTGGATCCTAACAGCCATTGCCGTTCTCTTAGCGATCAAGGCTTGGCGGAATAGCTCTTGGCTTCAACTATTTTCAGTCGTTGGTTTCTATGCCGTTATTGTTTCGATTGCGAAAGGACAAGATATCCTAAAAGCAGTCGGCTGGTTCCTACGACTCTTCGGTATTGAATCAGGACTCTAAGTATGAATGAAGAAAGACTTTATGATTACAGTAAGGGCCTAAATGCTCCTTATTGGATCCAAGAAATTAAGACAAAAAAGGGCACTCGACTATGGTACTTTGCGACACCTATGCAGTTGTCCTTTTTCATTGTTTTTATCATCGTCTTTGTGGCCATGTTACTCTTTGGAGTATTTATCTTTGTGCCACTCGCAAAAATCACTCATTCAATTTCTCTCTTGCTCTATTGGTATCTCCCTTACAAATTGGCCAAATTCTATACGGAATATGAGCCTCACGGTAAGAAGATGCACGTCTTTATTGGAGATTACCTGATTTACTTTTGGGACTTTAAGATCAATAAAAAAGCTATCTACCATGAAGATCGGATAGAGCCTGTAGAAGAAATTGTCTTTGAAAAAACAAATCTATAGAAAAGGAGGACCTATGAGTATTACTTTAACCTATCCTATTAGGGAAACACATGAAAACCTAGCTCTCAAAAAAGATCAAACCGTCGTTGCTTATTATCGTATTCCAAACACTCCTATCACGATTACGGATGATGAAAAAAAGGGCAAACACAAAATCACTGTTGCTCAAATGATGAAGAAGCTCCAGAAAAACAAGTTCTTTGAAATATCTCTGATCCCTAAAGACTATCTTTTAGAGGAGAAAATGCGGGACTTTTCAGATGCTCTAGCAGATGACAGCCGAGAACTAGGAGAAGAACTTCTTCTTTACACGGTGGATCGTCTAACGGATGAAATGGAAATTCCTTATCAGTTTGACTGGGTCGTTGGAGTGACCTTGCGCAAACAAAATCACGGAGCTACCGTCAAAGACTTGGCCTATGAGAGCTTTAATGAACTCACTGAAAAAATCGCAAAAGGCCTCGGCTATGAATATGAATTAAGTCCCACTTGGTATGAAGACTATAAAAGTGATGAATTCACTATTTTTCAAGCCTTCTCTGTCCTTCGGGCAAAACGGTTATCTAATGAAGAACTCTTTTATTACCAGCGGATGCAGTACCTTCGCTATATCCCTCACTACAAGAAG
Source organism: Streptococcus mitis SK575 (assembly GCF_000257865.1). Taxonomy (GTDB): domain Bacteria; phylum Bacillota; class Bacilli; order Lactobacillales; family Streptococcaceae; genus Streptococcus; species Streptococcus mitis_CQ. The sequence goes on from NZ_AICU01000056.1 coordinate 56,219, forward strand.
GAGGTGCTCGCTAATCGTGCTCAATTCAATATCACAGATACCTTGATCAAAGTCCTAAAAGGTGGCTTTCTTAAGCTAGAAAGCCCTTATGGATCTTCTTTTGTGACTATTCTTCCGGTTGGTAAATTTCCTGTTCAATTCAATGGTTTTCATCTTGGCGAATTTATCCAACGCTTAAACTTTCCCGTTGAGCTACGAATCAAGGCAGAATTCATTGATACCAACAAGATCAAGGGACAAATGGGACGATCGAATACACGTTACAGAAACATCATGGAAGAGGCAGAAAACACCGATACTGTCCAACAAGATGAGATCATTATGGGTTCCATCTCCCTAAAGGACTTAATGAAGAAAGTCGGAAACAAGGAAGATATCATCGAATATGGAGCCTATCTGATTATCTCTGCTTCAAGTGTGAATCAGCTCCGTCAAAGACGACAAGTGGTTTTGAACTACTTTGATGATATGGGAGTCGAAATTAGTGAAGCCTCTCAAGACGGACCTTATCTCTTTCAAGCTCTGCTTTATGGAGAAAACCTCCAAAAGAAATCTCGCACCTGGACACATATGGTCACAGCTCGTGGCTTTTCAGAACTCATGCCTTTTACCAATACCTCTTCTGGAAACCGTATCGGTTGGTATATCGGCCGAGTAGATAACTGGACAGGCCGTTGGGACAATATCGCTAAAGCTATTGATTCCTCAAAGAACATTGTTCTCTACAATGCGACAGTAGGAAATAAAGAAGATATCGCTGGAAAGATTACCAAGAACCCACACATCATTATTACGGGGGCAACAGGTCAAGGAAAATCCTTTCTTGCTCAGATCATCTTTTTAAGCGTGGCTTTACAAAATGTTAAAACACTTTATATTGACCCTAAACGTGAACTTAGAAATCACTACCAAGAAGTGATCAACTCACCTGAATTCGCACGTCTCTATCCTGAACGCAAGAAACAGATTGAGAACTTTAACTTTGTGACGCTGGATAGCTCACTACCATCCAACCACGGAGTTTTAGATCCTATTGTCGTTCTAGATAAAGAACAAGCTGTAGAGGTCGCAAAAAACATGCTTGAGTTTCTACTACAAGCCGTAGATGATGTCACAATGGACCAGAAAACAGCTATCACAGAAGCTATTAATGCGATTGTAGAAAAACGAGTCGCTGGTGAGAAAGTCGGCTTTAAGCACGTCCTAAAAGTGCTGAGAGACTCTACCTCCTCTGAAATTGCTTCGGTTGGTCGATATCTGACTTCAATTGTGACGAATTCTATCTTAGAACTAGCCTTTTCAGATGGGACTACTCAAGGGCTTAACTACGAGTCACGAGTAACTATCCTAGAGGTCAATAACCTCAAACTACCAAAAGACGATTCCACAAAGATTTCAGATCACGAACGCAACTCTATTACCCTCATGTTTGCGCTGGGTGCTTTCTGTACTCACTTTGGAGAACGAAATGAAAATGAAGATACTATTGAGTTCTTTGATGAAGCATGGATTCTTATGAAGTCCGCAGAAGGAAAAGCCGTTATCAAAAATATGCGTCGGATTGGACGCTCCAAAAACAATACCTTGGCACTGATTACTCAATCTGTACATGATGCAGAAAATGACGATGATACAACGGGATTTGGGACTATCTTTGCTTTCTATGAAAAGTCTGAACGAGAAGATATCTTAAAACATGTCAATCTCGAAGTCACTGAAAGCAATCTCGAATGGATTGACAATATGATCTCTGGTCAATGCCTATACTATGACGTGTATGGCAATCTCAATATGATTTCCGTACACAACATCTTTGAAGATATTGATATGCTTCTAAAACCAATGAAAGCTACGGTATCATCAAGCCTTGAAAATAAATACGCTAGTTAGGAGGTGAACCCATGCAAGAAGCTTTTGACAAACTAAGGGGAGTTGATATCTTCTCTCTCAAGTCTTACATGGAGCCTACTGGGTTCGCTTCCTTTAACGGGGCTTGGGTTCTGATTAATGAGCTTTTCGTCAACTTCTTCTTTTTCATTCTAAACGCAGTGGTGGGCTTCTTTTCTTTGCTGATTCGAATTCTTGAAAAAATTGATCTCTACTCTAGCTATAAGAACTATGTATTTAATGGAGCAATGAATATCTGGAAAGGATTTATCGGTTCAAATGGAAGTGGAGTTGCCAAGAACTCACTTGTTTCAATGTTGCTTCTGATCTTAGCTTTCTACCTTTTTTACCAATATTTCTTTTCCAAAGGATCCTTTTCAAGAACACTCCTTCATGTTTTTCTAGTTCTCATCCTTGGCTTTGGTTACTTTGGAACAGTTGCAGGGACCTCTGGTGGTCTTTATCTGCTTGATACAATCAATAATGTCTCTAAAGAGGTCACTAAAAATATCACTCATATTAAAGTAGAATATGGAAAAAATAAGACGATCAAAATCGGTGATTCCATGGCAGATAGTTATATAGCAGAAACCTCTTATAAAGCCTATGTCTTTGTCAATACTGGCCAAGAAAATGGTAAATATAAGAATAGCCAAAATGGAAAACAAGAAACTTTTGACGATAGTAAGGTATTAGGAACAGGCGATAAAAATGGAAACTTTACAGCGGTTAAATCCAAAGACCGTTCTAAATATCTAGATGAACTAGGCAATGGAGCTAATGAAGATGGCGAAAAGAACCGTTGGGTTTCGGCAATGCCTGATTTCATCTTTACTCGTATGTTTTATGTCATTTTTAAAATTTTTGACGCTTTTGTATTAGCAATACCAGTTATTTTGATTCAAATGTTAAATGTCATTGCTCAGACACTCGTTCTGATGATGATCCTGCTCTTTCCAATTGTGCTATTAATGTCTTTTGTGCCAAGAATGCAGGATCTGATTTTTGGAGTCTTGAAAGTCATGTTTGGTGGGTTACTTTTCCCAGCTATCACAAGTCTATTAACTCTATTAGTTTTCTATATTGAGAAAATGATCGAAAACATTATCATTACAGGCTTTGATGGCATTCTTAAAACACTCCCATCCTTGATTATCTTTGGCCTTGTTTTTAAACTACTCATTTCAGTCGTCTCAAAGGGACTCGTATATTTCTTTCTATGGAAATACAAAGCTGAACTGATCCAATTCATTCTTGGATCCAAAGCTCGAATGGTTGCGAATGATATTGGAAACAAAGTTGAAAAAGGGGTCACAAAGACCAGAGAGGTAGCTTCACAAGTACCATCTAGAAGCCTTTCATCTGCTCAACATCTTGGGAATTTTGCCTTAGCAGGTGCTGGTTTCGGAGCCGGAATGGTGATGAATGCCAAAAGTCACTTCCAAAATGTCGGATCTTTCTTTACCAATAAGGGATCAGAGCACCAACCTGATGAAGTGCTCCCAGCAGAAACACTTGAGACTCCGATAAGTCCAGATGCTCCAGAACCAAGCATTCCGAAAACAAAGCAAACGCTAGAAGGGATTAAACCAGTTGAAGAAAAAATACCACCAACTCCTTCAATGGAATCTGCAATCACAGTAGAGCCAACACCAAGTTCAAACGAGGAATTTCAAACTCTTAAAGAAGAGTGGATTTCTCCATTTAAACAGCTCCGCATTAATAGTATTGAGCACAAATTAGAGGAATATAAAGATCCTCAAGCCATGTACAAAGCCCAAGGATCCAATGCCTTCACTCGTGCTTATAGGAAAACCATGACACGAGATGATAAATTGAGAACCAATATTGAACGAAGAGACCGATTAACAGAACGCTTAAGACAACTTAGAGGAGAATGATATGAATACCAAGATACGCTCAAGAACTGCTTTTCCAAGAGTTCTTGAAGAAACTCTTTATCAAGCCTACCAAGAAGGAAAACGCTCAGTCGATTTCCTTCTTTTGTTTCCAGTATCAGAACAAGAAAGAGACAAAATCATCTTACAGGCTAAGTCCTATTCAGTCGTTTTAGATGCAAAATGGCGTTTTGGGACTGTTCTGTTCACTGCTTATATAAGACATTAACTAGAAAGGAGATTCGATGAAAAAACTAAAATGGTTTCTATTAGCCGGTCTCATTCCTCTCTTTCTACCGGTCCTCATCATCATTATCCTTATGGGGGCTGTCGGAGGTGGTGGAACGAATGGCTCACCTCAATCCCAAAATGGAGTGACTTATGCGGATCACTGGTCAGATGGAGATCCCTATACTCACAACCTACTGGTTCATCGCTTCGGTATTACAGCAGAGCAATTAGACGGCTTTTTAGATACGTTAGGAATCTCCTATGATAAGAACCGAATTAATGGAAAAAAGCTCCTCGAATGGGAAGCTAAATCTAATCTTGATGTCCGTGGAATCGTTGCGATCGCACTGAATGAAAGTTCCCTTGGAACTGCTGGGGTAGCCACTAATCCTGGAGCCAATATGTTTGGTTTTGGGGCTTATGATTCCAATCCAGAATATGCCAATAACTTTAATGACGAGGTTGCGGTTGTCGGACTAACCCAACAAACCATCATTGGAAATAAAAACCAAACCTTCAAAATTCAAGATGACAAGGCTAAAAAGTTTGCGAATGGTACTCTAAATCCTTCTACCGATGGTGGTGTTTATTTCACAGATACTACAGGATCCGGAAAAAGACGTGCAGAAACCATGCAAAAACTGGATGCCTTCATTGATGAACATGGAGGAACTCCAAAAGCTCCTGAACAAACTACAGGAAAAACTAGAGATGGTGGAGGAGTAACTTCAAACGATATCCCTGTTGGCTACAGTCTAACAACAGCTATTGACACTACTGGCTATATCACAAGCACTTATCCATGGGGACAATGTACCTGGTATGTCTTCAACCGTGGAAAACAAGTCGGAGTCAACTTTGATCCATTTATGGGAAATGGTGGACAATGGATGAATAAACCAGGCTTTACAACAACCCACACACCAACAGAGCACTCTGCTCTATCATTTAGCCCTGGACAAGCTGGAGCTGATCCAATATACGGACACATTTCATTTGTGGAACAGGTCAAATCAGATGGTTCAATTCTCGTCTCAGAGTGTAATGTAAAAGGGTTAGGAATAATTAGTTACCGCACATTTGATGCAGAAACTGCCAAACAATTTACCTATGTTATTGGACATTAGAAAGGATAATTATATGGATGCACTACAACAAGTAAAACTAGATAAAATTGAAAATCTTCTTCAAGTATTGGTGAACCTTCTTGACAAAAAAAGCAACTCCAATCACTTGGAAATTATAACTCAAAAAGAAGTTCTAAAAGAATTGAATATATCACCTAACACGCTGAAGAGTTGGGAAAGAAAAGGACTAGCTCGTCTGGAACCACCTATTGAAGGAACGAGAACAGTCTACTATAAACGGCAAGACATCATTAAATTTCTATCAACTTAATAGTAAAGCAGGAATGCAACAAACAACTCAGGAATATGCTAAAATAAAATCATCTTAAAAGAAGGTGAGGGTCTTATTTTAGTCTTTTAAATATCCGAATTAAGAGGCAATATGAATAAAGAAACCATTCAACACAACAATAAAAAAGTTATAAAAACTACCAAGCAGAACGGTGAAATAAGCTATTCAATCAAAGGTGTTTATATCGGAACAGATATTAAGACTGGTAAGCGAATTACAAGAACAATCACTGCTAAAACATTAAAAGCTTTAGATAGAAAAATTGTTGAATCCAAAATTCAATTTGAAAAATCTGGGTCAACTATTAAAGAAACTATCCAAATTGGTAATTTTGAAAGTTTAGCTGAATTTTGGTTTAGCCATTTTAAAACTTGGGTATCTTCGCAAAACACAATAAACCGTGTTCGAGGGTACTTAGATACTTACATCATTCCACAATTTGGCAATTATAAACCTGAGCAGATCGAAGCATCAGATATTCAATTATGGCTAAATCGATTAGTAAAAAAAGCCAAACAAGCAATTGAATCTGGAAAAAAACGTGCCCCGAAAGGCAGTGCAAAAGATTTTGGTGCAATGGCACATAAAATGAGTGATATTTTTGATTTTGGAATAACAAATTGCGGTTTGAAAACCAATCCTGCAAAGACAATCAAGATACCACCAAAACCCAAAGCCATTAAAGAACGTATCATGGTCCTTCATGATGAGGATTTAAAACTTTGGCTAGCTTACCTTGACACACTACCAAACACGAGAGCAAATCGGCGGTTTAAAATCATTTGTAATACATTACTGGCTTCAGCACTACGAATCAATGAACTATTAGCTTTAGAAATTACTGATCTTGATTTTGAAACTAATGAAATCATTGTCAATAAAACTTTAATGTGGAAAAGTGCTAATAAAAAATTGAACCAAAAAGGAGGGATTATTTGTAAGAATTCTCCTAAAACTGATGCCGGTAATCGTAGAGTTGCTGTTCCGATATCAACTTTAGAAGGACTAAGGGAATTTCATCAAGAAATGAATCTCTATTTTAAAGAACATCATTTACCAAGATCCAAATTGATATTTCCTACGATTTATGGAAATTATATGTGTGATAGAAATGAGCGTGCAACTCTAAAAAAACGACTTATCGAATTGGGACTACCAAATTATGGGTTTCACCTATTCCGACATACACATGCCTCTATGATGCTCAATGCCGGAACTAACTGGAAAGAGCTACAACATAGGATGGGACATAAGTCTATTACCACAACTATGGATACATATGCTGAACTAGCACCAAAGAAAAAATTCGAAGCAGTTGATATTTTTCTGGATAAATTACAAGAACTCACAGATTAATACAATCACTACCTTTATCACTACCTTTTTTCTTCAAAAACCTATACTCCTTGATATGACAAGGGGTACAGGCCGATTATTTAACCCTTACAGAAGTTAAGTAAGCATTCAATACGAATCAATACAGAAGAAAAACGCTTGATTAGCGTTTTTTCTTTTTGTTAATTTCAGTACATTGCAATAAAAATCATTCGAATCACTACCTTTTTCACTACCTTTTTTTGAAATAAGAATATTGATTCAGACGATTAAAAGCAAGAGAAACCTCATAATGAAGTTTCTCTTTTTTTATATTTTCATTCCTAAAAATTTTTGAAATAGAGTAATCTTTTCTAAAATTTTTGGAATCCAAAACGCAGTTCAATAATATGCACTATTTTTTCTTGAACAAGCGAATGTAATCCTGTTTGCTATGAATAATATCTGATACAAAGACAGCTTTTCTATCCTCTAAAATATGATAGAAGGCTAGGTAATCGCCTAAAATGATGCATCTGGTTTTGTGGGGTGGGTATATAATCCCTCCTACTCTTTCATCAGCATCAAATCCTGCTTCCGGAAAAACTTCAAGACGCTCCAAACCATAAAGAATATTCTTAACTGTGTTTGCTCCTGCCTGTTCTGAAAAGTAGTTAGCTGAGATATAATCTTTAATACCTCTTAGCTGTTCTTGTACCGTTTCAGAGATAATAAGGCTATATGAGTTCTCGTTAAATTCCAAGGTTAGCCCTCACTTCATCAAGGCTGTAAGTCCTTCCATGTTCTAAATCCTCAAAGCTACGGGCAATTTCGGCACGCAATCCTAATAGAAGTTCTTCTCTTTCTTTGTCTACTTGAGTTTCAAATGGCAAGGCTTTATTTTCTACAATGTGTTCTAAAAACAAGTTAAAACTAGCTGTCATATCAAGATTTTGCGCTGTGATAATAGCTTTAGCTTTCTCTAACAAGTCTCTGTTAGTCTTAAAGTTTACCTGTGTGTTTTTTTCTAAAACATTCATAGTAGTATCTCCTTTTAGACTATTATATCACTTTAAACTATACAGGTCTAGTCGCGTATAGATACTTATAGCTGTATGCTTAAAAGCTATTGTAAAATGTAAAAAAGCACTAAGGGAGAGCGTCCCAAAGTGCTTAATATCAAGGCTCTAAAGCCTATCTTATTCAATAAAATATTACAACATCTTGTTGTAGAATTCAACGACAAGTGCTTCGTTGATTTCTGGATTGATTTCATCGCGTTCTGGCAAGCGAGTCAATGAACCTTCCAATTTTTCAGCATCGAATGATACGAATGCTGGACGTCCAAGAGTAGCTTCTACTGCTTCAAGGATAGCTGGAACTTTCAATGATTTTTCACGAACTGAGATCACTTGACCTGGAGTTACGCGGTATGATGGGATATCAACGCGTTTTCCGTCAACAAGGATGTGCCCGTGGTTTACGAATTGACGAGCTTGACGACGAGTAGTCGCAAGACCAAGACGGTAAACAACGTTATCCAAACGACGTTCCAAAAGAAGCATGAAGTTGAAACCTAGGATTCCGCCTTTGATTTTTGTAGCTTGTACGAACAAGTTACGGAATTGTTTTTCACCTACACCGTAAGTGAAACGAAGTTTTTGTTTTTCAGCCAATTGCAAACCGTATTCTGACAATTTTGAACGGTTGTTTGGTCCGTGTTGTCCTGGTACGTAGTTACGACGTGCCAATTCTTTACCTGTACCTGTAAGTGAAAGGCCAAGGCGACGAGCTTGTTTCCAAGATGGTCCTGTATAACGTGACATGTGAATGTCCTCCTGATATAAATAATATTTCGGTGGAAATAGTCACTTAGAGAGCCCTGATTCGTGCAGATGCCCTTCGCCTAAACAGCCAAGGTTACTTATCATAAGACACCTGTTGACGAGCTTCATGCTTTCCTGCTGATATTTCGCACAAAATCCATTCTACCATGAATGGCTAGATTTGTAAAGGGGTTTTAAGCTTTATTTTCACTGCCAGAGAGATTGAGAAGGAGGGTAAAGGTGCTTCCTAGACCGTACTGGCTGCTGACTGTGATTTCTCCACCCAATTGATGGGCCAATTCACGCGCAATCGCAAGACCCAAGCCATGACCACCTGTCTTCATGTTACGAGAAGTTTCTACACGATAAAGGCGTTTGAAAATATTCTCCAAATCCTCTGGGGCAATCCCCTGTCCCTCATCGGTCACACTGATTGAAAGCTGGTTATTTTCCAGCTTAGCCACCACTTCCAGCTTGGTTCCTGGAGCTGAGTATTTAAAAGCATTATTGACCAGATTCACCAAGATGCGAGAAAGCTTGGCATAATCTCCCTCAATCCGGGCAGACTCTGGGATTACCTGTAAATGAACATCTCGCTCCTCCTGCTCAATCAAGAATTGAAATTCACTCATGCACTCAATCAAGAGCTGGTCCAGAAAAATACTGTCCTTGCTGGTCGTTTCGACCTGATTTCTAGCTGTGTTTAGGGTCAAAAAATTCAACTCCTCAACCAGTTTATTGAGTCTTTCAGTCTGACGTCCAATGGTTGCTAGATAATGCTCCTGTTCTCCTTCCTTGATAACCCCATCCAAAATCCCTTCTACCGTCGCTTGGATTGAAGTGATGGGGGTCTTGATATCATGCGAAAGTTGAGCAATCATCAAGCCCTTTTCTCGTTCGCTTTCTTCCAAGGAATCAAAGGTGGCCTGCAAATCATGGGACATTTCATTGAAAGCTTGGCCTAATTGCTGGAATTCTACAGGTCCTTGAACTTCCAGATTTGATGGAAAGTCCTTGTCCGCTACCCGCTTGGCATGTTCCTTAAGTTTGCCCAATGAAGTAAAGACCGGCGACAGGAGAAAGAGACTAATCCCAGCACCGACAAGGCTGGCAACGATGGTCATTCCAAGCAGAAAGTAAATCTCGCTTTTCTCAATCAGCATTTTTTGAACAGCCCAAAAAACCACGATAATCGTTAGGAGTGTTGAAATGATATACCCCACTAAAATATAACTTTTTAATTTCATTGACTACCTCGTGCTTTCTCAATTTTGTAGCCCAAGCCCCAGACGGTTTTGATGGTCGGTGTTTCTGCACTAGCATGTTTAGCCAACTCCTGTCGAAGAGCATGAATATGAACATTCAAGGTATTAGTGTCATCCACATAGTCTTCCTGCCAGACCTTTTCATAGAGGTCTGTCTTAGAGAAAACCCGCTCTGGATTGCTGACTAAAAGCCATAGAAGTTCGAAGGATTTGACGGTCAAATCAAGCGCCACATCTCCGACTTGGACCTCATGACTACCGTGATTCATCCGTAAATCCCCGAGACTGACGACTTCTGTCTCACCTCCACGATGAAGGCGACGCAAGATATTGTGGACACGCAAAACCAGCTCACGTGGACTAAAGGGCTTGGCAATAAAGTCATCTGCCCCTAAGCTCAGGCCATAAATCTTGTCCTGCTCGCTAGTCTTAGCCGTGATAAAGAGAAAAGGCTGATCTGGAGATTGATACTGAACCTCACTAATCAAGTCATAACCATCCATCCGAGGCATCATGATATCTGTAATAATCAAATCAATCGCTTTTCGCTTGAAGATTTCTAAAGCCTCTACTCCATCATGAGCCACCAAAACCTGATATCCTGCCTGAACCAGATAACGTTGATGAATATCTGTGATTTCTACCTCGTCGTCAACGAGTAAAATTGTCTTTCCCATCTGTCTCTCCTTTGAAAAAAACAGTGCTATACCACAATAGTATAACACTATTTTTATCTCTTTACGAACATTCTAAACGATATCTGGATTTTTCAAATCCTAGATAGAAAGGCTGTAGCTAGACTAGTCATTTTCCTCTTTTTTAGCTTTCAAACCGAGTCCACCTAGAAGTCCGGCCAAAGCTAATCCAAAGAATCCAATAGTAGCCATTGATGTTTGGGCTTCACCAGTATATGGAAGCATGTCTTTTTGGTCTTTCATTTGAGCAACCATCATTGGACTTGATACCTTGTTATTAGATGCCATCTTGCCTTCATCAGACATTTTGCTTGAGGCTGCTGGAGCTTGATCTTGTTTCATGCTTGAAGTTGCTATTGGCTGGCTAGCATTCATGGTTTTGTCTTGCTCTTTGTTAGGCATCATCTTATCCTGACTAGCAGCTGGCATTTGAGATTTCATCTCATCTTGATGAGCACTTGGCATTTGAGCGTTCATATTAGATGCATCTTGATGACTATTCATCATTGGAGCCGGCATAGCTGAACCATTAGAAGATGGGACGAAGTCTGATTGCATCTGAGTAAGAGACTGATGTCCATTCAAGTTTACTGTCAAATCCTTAGTCGCTACGAGGTTGCTCAAGTCTGCCTTGCCGTCTTTTGCACCATACACCTTGATAGTTGCCTTGTAGCTGTGAGTTCCATTTTGTTTCAACAAGTCAAGAAGCTCTTTATCTGATTTGCCTTGAGTACCTGCTAAATCTACTTCGTAGAAGTAAAGGCCTTTACCTAATTTTTCTACTGGTGGAAGGGCTGGATTTTTAGCTGAGCCGTTGTCTGACCATGGAGCCTTATCTGAAGCCTTCAAGATAAGGCGGGTTAACATACCGTCACCAGCAAAGAATTCATACGGAATGACTTGGTTGACACCGGCTGTGAACGGGCCAGGGAAGTTGGCTTTGTCCAAGTAAGTAGCTGGGACATCTACTGTGTCTTTAGTATTGTCTGCCACACCTTTTCGAACTTCAGCTGGAGTAGTCAAACCATTCAAGTTGACATCCAAATCCTTAGTCGCTACAAGATTGCTCAAGTCTGCCTTGCCGTCTTTTGCACCATACACCTTGATAGTTGCCTTGTAGCTGTGAGTTCCATTTTGTTTCAACAAGTCAAGAAGCTCTTTATCTGATTTGCCTTGAGTACCTGCTAAGTCCACTTCATAGAAGTAAAGGCCTTTGCCCAATTTTTCTACTGGTGGAAGAGCTGGATTTTTAGCTGAACCATTGTCTGACCATGGAGCCTTGTCGGATGCTTTCAAGATAAGACGAGTCAACATACCGTCACCAGCGAAGAACTCGTACGGGATAACTTGATTCACACCAGCTGTGAATGGGCCAGGGAAGTTGGCTTTATCAAGGTAGCTAGCCGGAACATCCACTGTGTCTTTAGTATTGTCGGCCACGCCTTTTTGCACTTCAGCTGGAGTAGTTAAGCCATTCAAATTGACATCCAAATCCTTAGTCGCTACGAGATTAGTCAAATCGGCCTTGCCGTCTTTGGCACCGTACACTTTGATGGTAGCTTTATAGCTTTGAGTGCCGTTTTGTTTCAAGAGGTCAAGAAGGTCTTTATCAGATTTGCCTTGAGTGCCGGCCAAGTCCACTTCATAGAAGTAGAGACCTTTGCCCAATTTTTCTACTGGTGGAAGGGCGGGATTTTTTGCTGAACCGTTGTCTGACCATGGAGCCTTGTCTGAGGCTTTCAAAATCAGACGAGTCAACATACCGTCACCTGCGAAGAATTCATATGGAATGACTTGGTTGACACCGGCTGTGAATGGGCCTGGGAAATTGGCTTTATCCAAGTAAGTAGCTGGAACATCTACTGTATCTTTGGTATTGTCAGCCACACCTTTTTGGACTTCAGCTGGAGTGGTTAAGCCGTTCAAGTTGACATCCAAATCTTTTGTCGCTACAAGATTAGGCAAATCAGCCTTGCCGTCTTTCGCACCGTACACTTTGATAGTTGCCTTGTAACTTTGAGTGCCATTTTGTTTCAAGAGGTCAAGCAAATCTTTGTCTGATTTACCTTGAGTTCCTGCCAAATCTACTTCATAGAAGTAGAGGCCTTTGCCCAATTTTTCTACTGGTGGAAGGGCTGGATTTTTAGCTGAGCCGTTGTCTGACCATGGGGCCTTGTCTGATGCTTTCAAGATAAGGCGAGTTAACATACCATCACCGGCGAAGAATTCATACGGAATAACTTGGTTAACACCGGCTGTGAATGGGCCTGGGAAATTAGCTTTGTCCAAGTATGTAGCTGGAACATCTACCGTGTCTTTGGTATTGTCAGCCACGCCTTTTTGAACTTCAGCTGGAGTAGTCAAGCCATTCAAGTTGACATTCAAATCTTTTGTCGCTACGAGATTACTCAAATCAGCCTTGCCGTCTTTTGCACCGTACACTTTGATAGTTGCTTTATAGCTTTGAGTACCGTTTTGTTTCAAGAGGTCTAGAAGCTCTTTATCAGATTTACCTTGAGTACCGGCCAAGTCCACTTCGTAGAAGTAAAGACCTTTGCCCAATTTTTCTACTGGTGGAAGGGCTGGATTTTTAGCTGAACCATTGTCTGACCATGGAGCCTTATCTGAAGCCTTCAAGATAAGGCGAGTCAACATACCGTCACCAGCGAAGAATTCGTATGGAATAACTTGATTGACGCCAGCTGTGAACGGTCCAGGGAAATTAGCTTTGTCTAGGTAAGTGGCTGGAACATCTACTGTGTCTTTAGTGTTGTCGGCCACACCTTTTTGGACTTCAGCTGGGGTGGTTGCTGGTTGAGCTTCATTTGCTTCACGGTCTTGTCCAGAAACTGTAGGCGCAGGATTTGTCGCAGGTTTAACCGCATCCTCTGTTTCTTTCTTAGATTCTGGTTTTACTTGCACTTGGTCTTTATCAGCTACATTCACTTTTTCTGGAGAGCTTGTAGCATCCAAGCTTGCTTTAGGTGCTGAGTCTGCCTGTTCTGAAGGAAGAGCTGTATCGACTGCTTCTTTGAGAAGTTCTGCTGGTAAGTCACTCTTTTCACTCACCGAAGCAGTGTCTGGCACGACTTGGGCAGGGGTTGGATTGACCACATCGGCACGTACAGAACTTGGCTGACCAACTAGGACAAAAAAGCCACTGGCTACAACAACTGAGGCAACACCGACACTGAGACGGCGAATAGACCAACGAGTATATCTTTGATTTGGATTGAATTTCATAGGATTCTCCTTAGAGTTTTTCTTTATTTGATGACTCTAGTATAATCTCCTAAAATTAAAAAGGATTAAGAAAAAGTTAAAATTTTTCTTAAATCCCTCTTATAAAATACTTATATTAATTAAATCCATAAACAGACTTGGTGATTTGATAGACAACATTGGAAAGTTTGCGAGCTGGCAAGACCGAATGTTTGGTCAAACGGCTCAACATGGTCTTGCGGATAGCCTGAAAGACCTCTGGATTTTCCTGCTGAATATAGGTCCACAGCTCCCGTTTTTTAGCCAGATGCTCTGCTGTGCCTGCTCGGTTGAGTAGGGCACTGGAAATCACCGTCGTGATTTCAATATGATTCAGCAGATATTCTCGCATTTTGGGGTGGCTTACTTTAGATAAATCAAGCTGATCTACTAAAAGACGATTAACCTTGAGTTGCTGGTCAATTCGCTTAATCATCACTTGCTCATTGACAGACTGGTCCTCACGCCCAATCAAATAACGATAGAAATCGACAGGCAGATAGTACATAGTCTCGACCTGCTGAAGGGGGGTAAAGACAAAGAGATTATCGACATAAAAAGTATGCTCAGGCAATTGGAACTGGCTCGCTCGCAACAAATCTGTCCGGTAAATCAGCGAGTGCATCATGATATACTGGCCTTTGGAGAAATTTCCGACCTGGTCCCAGCTAAAAATCTGCTGGACAGGCAAGACTGACTCGTAACTCATACTCTTCTTACGAGACTGACCTTCCTTTTCATAGACAAAATTGGTCACAAAGGCATCCACCTCTTGACCTTCACTCTCTAGTTCCTGCAAGGTTTCAAGAATCTTTAGGTAAGCACGAGGATCCACCCAGTCATCACTATCAACTACTTTAAAATAACGACCAGAAGCCTCCGCTAAGCCGCGATTGACCGCACCGCCATGGCCTTTATTTTCCTGATAGATGGCTCTAACGATGCTGGGATACTTGCTGGCTAAACGCTCAGCGATTTCCTGAGTCTGGTCCTGAGACCCGTCATTGATAATCAAAATCTCAACTTGCTCACCACCAATCACTAGCGACTCCACACAGTAATGAAGATAGGCAGCGGCATTATAGCTAGGGATGGCGATAGACAATAACTTCATAATCTACTCCTTTAGGGGACTGATTTTTTCTTATACTCTTGTCACTTCTTTCTATTCTACCATAAAGTCCAGCTTCTGAAGGACTTTTACTGGAATACAAGGGTTGCTATCTCTATTTTCTATTTTGGACATCAAAAAAGAGGGGATCCCCCTCCTTACGCATTTAATTCTGCCAAGTCATCTAGATACTGGTTGTTAATGACCGCCAAGATATAGGCATCTGACCTCAAGAGATCATTAGGGCCAAACTGGACATCCAAGGGTGAATTTTCTTGTTCACGAAATCCTAGGACATTGAGGTTGTATTTGCCACGTAAATCTAGCTGACTCAGGCTTTGACCTGCCCAAACACTCGGAATTTTCATCTCCACGATAGACACATTTTTATCCAGCTGAAAGACATCAACATTATTATGAAAGAGAATAGTCTGCGCTAGAGACTGCCCCATTTCATACTCAGGTGAAATCACCGAGTCAGCACCGATTTTTTCTAGCACCTTCTTGGCTGTCTGGCTTTTGACCTTGGCAATAACCCTTGGTACCCCTAAACTCTTACAATGCATAACTGCAAGCACACTCGACTCCAGATTTTCCCCTGTTGCCACTACAACCGTATCACAGGTATCAATTCCTGCAGTTCTGAGGAGTTCCTCATCTGTAATATCGCCCACAACTCCACGCGCCAAAACTGGCTCAAATTGATTGATGCGCTCTGCGTGGTCATCAATAGCAATGATATTCATATCTTGCTTGGCTAGGGCCGCCAGGACACTACTCCCGAAAATCCCCAAGCCTAAAATTCCAATCGTACGATCTGACATCATTCTTCCTTTCTTATCCAATACTAATATCTGCTTTCATATACTGAATCAAATCTTTCTTATCAGGCTGGTAATCCGCTAGACTAACCAGCAAGGTCAAGGGACCGATACGGCCGATAAACATGAGCACCATGACAATGCTGAGAGCCAACTTGCCCAGTTCTGGAGTTAGATTTGCCGTAACCCCAACTGTCGCAAGGGCAGAAATGGTCTCAAACATAAGGTAGATAAATCGCGGTGTCCCTTCTGCCGTAATTCCTAACAATATCAAGCCCAACAAGAAGGTCATCAAAAAGATAATAAAAACACTAAAGGATTTTTGGACTGTACGAGCCTCAATGGTTCTCTGCGCAACATTAGCATGAGGTAAGCCCAGTAATTCACTTCGAGCAAAGACCAACAAGACAAAGAAAGTCGTAATCTTGAGCCCCCCAGCCGTCCCTCCAGGCGCCCCTCCGAGAAACATCTGTAGGATATAGATAAACAAGGTCACAGGCCGAGCTTGAGTATAGTCAATAGAAGCAAAACCGGCCGTTCTCATGCTGACGGTTTGGAAAAAGCTCACCAACACTTTCTCTGGAACACTGAGATTACCAATCGTTCCTGGATTGTGCCACTCCGTAAAGAGTGTGGATACTGTCCCAAACAGCAGGATCCCTGCAGTTAAGAAGAGGACCAGCTTGGTGTGGAAACGCAGACGACGTTTTTTCTTCTTGTCAAACTGGGTTGCCAAGTCAAACCAGACCATAAAGCCGAGACCACCTGTGATAATCAAGCCAGCAATGACCAGATTGATCAAGGGATCCGTCTGAAAAGCCACTAAACTGCTACTGCCGAAATTATCAAAACCAGCATTACAAAAGGCTGAAATGGCTAAAAAGATAGAGGTAAAAATGCCTCGTCCCAGGCCAAACTCAGGAATAAAACGGAAACTTAGCAGGAAGGCACCCAAGCCCTCCACCAGAAAAGTCGTCAAAAAGATAGACCGCATAAAGGCCTTCAGCGACCGAGTCTCCCCATAACTAAAACTCTCCTGAATGGTTTCACGACTACGCAGACTGAGTTTTTGCTTCCCCTGAATATAAAAGACCCCGATAAAAGTCATGAGCCCCAGACCACCAATCTGTATCAAGAGCATACAAATCAACTGCCCCCAGACATTATAGGTCGTAGCCACTGGTTGCGTAAAAAGGCCAGTCACACAGACCATGGACACTGTCGTAAAAAGATGGTCAAAATAAGTGGCCTGCGAACTACTTGCCTGAACAAAAGGCAGACTCAAAAGGAGAGAACCTATAAAAATAACTCCAGCGAAACTTAAAAAGATGCGACGAGCTGGCGAAAGTCCGCCCAAGGCTCTTTCAATTTTTTTCACAAATAATTTGAATAACATACATCCATTGTACCATAAAAAGAAGGAGAAAAGCTAGAACTGAGAGACTATCTCAAGGCAGAGTTCCAAGGCCTTCTCGAAAGCTTCTGAACCCCAGTCACGACTATCGTACTGGTCCAAATCTGCTAAGGAATCAGCTGTGAACAACAATTCACCCCAGAGGACTCCACGCAGTTGGGCTACTGCCGCAAGCGCAGAACACTCCATTTCTACAACAGAACAGCCTTCTTCCTTGCGATAAGCCACCTTTTCAGCCGTTTCTCGGTAAAAACCGTCTGTCGTCCAGGTCATGACTTCTTCATAGGGAATCCCTCTGACTTCCAAAACTTGCTCAATGGCAGCAATAGCCTCTGGCTGAATTTCCATATAACGAGAAGATGCCACATAGTGATAACTAGCTCCTTCATCTCGCAGAGCGCGAACAGGGACTAGAAAGGCATTTTCTTCTATATCAGCCAGCACACCACAGGTTCCAGTGGAAATAATCTGCTCCACACCATAGCCAATCAACCAATCCATAAGCTGAGCTGCTGGAGCTGAACCAACAGGAGCCTGAGCCAGACAGATCTCCTCGCCTTTGTAGTTCACGACATAGACCGGATAAGTCTTGGTGGCAGAAACAAATTCGCCGACACAGTCCGCCCCTACTTCCCTCGCATAACGGTCAATCTCCTCACCTAAAAATGCATAGACGCACTTCTTGGGCAAGTGCAAATCCAGCCCCTCGTGATTAGGCATGATAACCGCCTGAGGATTGTCATCAAACTCTAAAATGGGAATCGCATGTTTCTGAATCATAGCCCACCTCCTCTAATTTTGTACTATTGTATCAAAAGCTGACCGAGTGTCAAGGAGGAAGCTGAGGAACTGAGGAGAAAAACAATACAATCGCAACCAATCTCCACCAAGTCAAAACAACTTGCTTGACAAAAGCTTGACTTCATGGTTTAATATACCCCATAAGGGTATATTTGGGGGTGCCTATGTTTCACTTATTTACAAAAATTGACAGTATTTCTACCAGCGAGTTAGAAGCTAAACTCAAGGAACCAATTCAGCTACTAGATGTTCGGACGCCAATGGAATTTCGTAGAGGTCATATCAAAAATGCCAAGAATGTTCCTCTGACCGAAATTGGTTCCTACACACCAACAACAAAAGAAACACTTTATGTCATTTGTCATTCTGGTGTGCGTAGTAAGATGGCTGCTAAAAAGCTAAAGAAAAAAGGCTACGATGTCATCAATGTCCGAGGCGGTATGAGCTCTTGGACAGGAAAAGTCATCTAGAAGCATAAAGGAGAAAATCAATGAAAATTATCATTGTCGGGGGAGTTGCAGGCGGAATGTCAGCAGCAACCCGCCTCAGACGTCTCATGGAAGACGCTGAAATCACTATTTTTGAGAAAGGTCCCTTTGTTTCCTTTGCAAACTGCGGACTTCCTTACTATGTTTCAGGAGAAATTGCAAACCGTGATAGTTTATTGGTCCAAACTCCTGAAAGTCTCAAGGCACGCTTTAATCTCGATGTGCGACCATTTCATGAGGTCATCAGCATTTCGCCAGAAGAACACACTGTGACGGTACGTCATGATGGGAAAGAATTCACAGAAAGCTACGACAAGTTGATCCTCTCCCCAGGAGATAAACCATTTGTTCCTGCCATTGAGGGTTTGGCAGAAACTAAAAATACCTACACGCTTCGCAATGTTCCCGATCTCGATGAAATTATGGCAGCCTTGGACAATCATCCAAAAGAAGCTGTCGTTATCGGTGCAGGCTTTATCGGACTTGAAATGGCTGAAAACCTAGCGAAACGTGGGTTGCAAGTTACTATCGTGGAGAAAGCACCCCATGTCTTGCCGCCATTAGATCAGGAAATGGCAGCCTTTGTCCAAGCAGAATTGGTCAAAAATGGCGGTCGCGTCATCACTTCTCAGTCTGCGGTTCGATTTGAAGAGCAAGGAAATATCATCGTTCTAGAAAATGGTCAAAAGATTGCTTCTGACCTCACCATCCTTTCTGTCGGTGTTGAACCTGAAAACGAACTGGCCAAAACTGCGGGGATTGAACTGGGACTTAGAGGTGGGATTCTGGTCGATGAACATTATGAAACCAGTCAAAAAGACATTTTTGCAGTTGGGGATGCCATCGTCGTCAAGCAAGAGATCACAGGCCAAGATACTCTCATCTCTCTCGCTTCTCCTGCCAATCGTCAGGGACGCCAAGTGGCAGACGTCATCGCAGGCCTAGAACGTACAAACAAGGGCGGTATCGGCACTGCTATCGTTCGTGCCTTTGATATGACAGCTGCTTCGACCGGTCTCAGAGAGCGTATCCTTAGCATGAATCAACTTCCTTACAAGGCCCTTCATGTCAGCGGTAAAGACCACGCTAGTTATTATCCAGGCGCTACTGATATGACCTTGAAGCTCCTCTTTGATCCAACCACTGGAAAAATCTACGGTGCCCAAGGAGTCGGGAAGAAAGGCGTTGACAAACGAATCGATATCCTAGCAACTGCTATCAAGGGAAATCTCACCGTCTTTGACTTACCAGAATTGGAGTTCACCTATGCGCCACCATTTGGCTCTGCCAAGGATCCCGTCAATATGCTGGGCTACGCAGCCTTGAACCTTATCGAAGGTCTCAGCGACAATATTCAATGGTATCAGCTCGAAGACGAACTGGCTAAAGGTAAGAAATTCCTTGATGTACGGACAAGTGGCGAATTCCAAAGTGGTAGACTCAAAGTCGATACCATCCACATCCCCCTAAACGAACTACGGGAGCGCTTGGACGAACTGGACAAGAACCAAGCCTACATCGTTAGCTGCCACAGTGGTTTACGCAGCTATATCGCAGAGCGTATCCTCAAACAAGCAGGATTTACCGTCCAAAACCTTGAC
This sequence comes from Streptococcus mitis SK575, assembly GCF_000257865.1. Lineage (GTDB taxonomy): Bacteria > Bacillota > Bacilli > Lactobacillales > Streptococcaceae > Streptococcus > Streptococcus mitis_CQ. The sequence continues at coordinate 76,251 of NZ_AICU01000056.1, forward strand.
GGCGCTTATTCACTATACAAAATGGCTAAGCCAGAAGGAGTAGAATATGGAAACTAATATCAGCATGGCTGACTTTTATGAAAAATATCAAAATGAAAATCTAGAGCTTATCGATGTCCGTGAAGTACATGAATTCCAAGCAGGACATGCACCAGGTGCCAAAAATCTTCCGTTAAGTACCTTGGAACAAGGCTACAAAGAACTCAAACCTGACCATGAATACCATGTCATCTGTCAAGGTGGAGTGCGTTCTGCCTCTGCCTGTCAATTTCTCAGCGCCCAAGGCCTCAACGTTATCAATGTAGAAGGTGGTATGAATGCTTGGCTAGGGCAAGTAGAATAATCAAAAGGAGCTGGGCAAAAACTCAATTTCAGGAGAAAGTGAAGTAATACTCAATGAAAATCAAAGAGCAAACTAGGAAACTAGCCGCAGGCTATACTTGAGTACGGCAAGGCGACGTTGACGCGGTTTGAAGAGATTTTCGAAGAGTATAAGTCTCTACATAACAAAACGCATAGTATCAAGCTTTCAACACCTGATACTATGCGTTTTTCTTATTTGAAAGACTTTTTCCAGCCTCTCTTGATTCACATTCAACTATTCTAATAGCAGAGATCTTTGCAACTCTCATCTCTTTATTTCCGTTTAATCAAGTATCGGATAGCCTTTTCTAGGCGTTCCTTTTGAGCTTCAGGATCATCTAGCGGCTGGTTGATGCATTCAGTAAGGTTTTCGGTAATTATCATCTCAATCACGCGCTCTACACTAGATTTCACGGCTGTTAGTTGCGTAACAATATCAGCACAGTCACGATCTTCTTCAATCATCTTTTGAATCCCACGCAACTGACCCTCTGAACGTTTCAAACGAGTAATATACTTTGAGTTTGTCATTTCTTTTTCCTTGCTCGATTTTTCTTCATTATATCTCTAATCAGCTCCTTTGTCAAAATTCTCGCCTATCCGGCTCACGCAGTTCTGTTATCAAAGACTTTTCAAAAGGCAAATTACCTATGCTGATAACTTGATAGAAATTCCTAGTTTTATCTATCTAAGCGAACACGGGTCACGATTCCGTCTGGATCTGTCACTTCCAACTGGCTTGATGTCAGCCACTTGATTGGTGCATCAACTTCTTGTGCTCGTTGCGCAATCGTTAACAGTTCTTCTTTATGTGCGACTTCAATAACATAATAGGCCAAACCTGGCAAACCTTGCTTACGCGGATCCAGACCTTTTCCTCCCCATTCATTGACTGCTAAATGATGATGGTAGTCCCCAGCTGCAATCCAACTAGCACTAGGTACACTGAACTTATCCTCTAGCCCTAACACCTTTTGATAAAACTGGCTGGACTTTCGACTATCCTTAACGGACAGGTGGATATGCCCCATTCTCGTACCTTCTGCTAGGATAAAAGGCTCTACTCTTTCCCCCAACTCATAGATATCCTGCGCCGCAAGAACCTCAGTCACCCCGATAATGCGTCCATCTTCTCGAATATCCCATGTAGAAACCGGCTTGTCTCGATAGAGTTCAATACCATTTCCCTCTAAATCCTCCAAGTAAAGGGCCTCACTGTAACCATGGTCTGCACCGCCCACAAGAGGAATCTGTAAATCTGTCAGGTGTTTCAAGATATCAGCCAAAGTCTTTCGTGACGGCAAGAGAATAGCCAGATGGTAAAGACCATAATGTTCCCTTACGTCACCACTCTCTTGTACTTAAATCAAGTGTACCAAGGCTTTTCCACCGCTTCCTAGAATGGCCTCTGTATACGTTTGAGATAAGATTTCTAAACCAATAATCTGCTGATAAAAGGCTGTTTGACTGACCAAATCCTTTACATTCAAAGCTGCCTCTGCCAAATAAATGTGGCTCTTATATTCATAGGTCATAAATGGTCCTCTTTTTGTTGTAATTATTGTTATTACAACTATTATATAATTTCCATCAAGAAAGTCAAGTCAGACAACTTGAAGCCTATATTCTAACAAAAAGAGGCCAATGTTCGCCATCAACCTCTTTCTTATCGTTCATTCTTTTTTCTAAGTAAGATGAATACTTTACCTATGGCCTGACATTTTCAGCCTAGTTTACCCATTCACCATTACCATTTACACGGTAACCATCTGGTGTTGTTGTGCTGACTGCCAAAGCTCCTGAACCATATGCATAGTACCAGTACTTGCCTACTTTAAACCAACCTGTCTTCATGACACCTGATTGATCAAGATAATACCAAGTACCATTTTCCTTATACCAGCCTGTCTTCATAGCTCCTGAGCCATCAAAGTAGAACCATCTGCTACCATCTGTTCCCCAGCCTGTAAACATCGCGCCTGAACTATCAAGGAAATACCATGTTCCATCAACTTCTACAAATCCAGTCTGCATGACACCTAAATCATTCAAGTAGTACCATTTGCCACCCGTTTTCACCCAGCCTGTCTTCAAATCACCAGATTCATAAAAATACCATTTCCCATTAGATTGTACCCAGCCAGACTGACTAGATGTAGATGTTCTAAAATCTTTCAACGATTTTTCTACAACCGTAGCTTTACTTTTAACGGTTGAAAGGTTTGAGGCAGTCACTTCTGTATACTGAATAGCAGAGCCATATCCACCAGCCAATTCCTCTGAAGAAGCATCATCACCTAAAGCTAAAGAAATCGTCGCTACTTGCTGAGAGCTAGCTGCGTTTTTAAAGGCTGCGAGACCCACATAGGTAAATTTAGAATTGATCAAAACCTCATAATAACCTGTAAATTCTTTAGAGGTTCCACCCTTCTTTTTCGCTACATAATTCGCCTTCTCAGCATGCCAGTTTTCAATTGCTTTTAGAAAACCTTCATAGTTCACATCTAAAGCTTCTCCTCTTATACTATTACTAGATGGAAAAGCAGTCCAGATTTCTTTTGTAGAAAGACGCTCAGGTTTTAAAGTTACTGACACCTCAGTAGCGCGTACAAAAGCAGTCTTCTCAAGATCAGTAGACCATTTAATAGGGACATACTTATCTACCAAACCTTCATCAGCTGCTTCCTTACGAATTTTATTGATTGCATCCAAAATAGCTTGTTTATTTGGAGTCAAAAATTCTCCCTTGATTCCAACCAAAACGTTGCCACTAGAAGGTTTTAGCACCTCTGAGGTCAATACATTTTCATTTTTACCATTAATAGATTGTGTTGCCACCAGTCTGTCATTCGCAAAAACATCAGTTGTCAAAACTGCTCCTGCCAAGGTCAAAGCCAAGGCGCTAGCAAATACAATTTTCTTCATCTTTTTCTCCTTTTATCCTTTGGATAGGACAGGTATTTTCACTATTAGATTATATCATATTCCCCTACTATTTGCCCGTTTCTACCAATGTCATGAGGCAAATGATATTCACCCCAAAAGTAGAAATTCCTATCCTCTTATTTCACAACAATCTCATAACGTGTCTTACTAGTGAAGGTTTGACCGGCTTTGAGAATGACTTGGTCTTTGAGGTCACTGTGAATGGCATCTGGTAAAGCTTGCGCTTCAAGAGCAATCCCATTGTGCTGTACCATTGGTTTGCCAGCCACAAGTACACTCTCATCCACAAAGTTTGCTGTGTAGACTACAAAGCAAGGAGCTTCTGTCTTGAAAAGCAGGAAGCGACCTGAATTTTGGTCATAAAGGAAACCAGCATTGTCATGACCTGCAGGAAGAGCAAATGGATGATCCAAACCTGATACCAGCTGGATTTGCTCATCTTCTTCTGCAAAAACATCCTTCAACAAGGCACCATTGTAGATGTGTTTAACCACATCACGATTAGCATCTGGAGTTTTGGCTGGAACACCGTCGGGAGCGATTGGATAAATACCCTCTGTGTTTAGCTGGAAGACATGACGGTCAATCGTCTGCGTGAAATCACCAGACAAGTTGAAATAGCTGTGGTTGGTTGGATTGACCAGCGTATCTTGATCGGTCGTCACCTTGTAGCTGATTTCATAAGCACCAGTTTCTTCTAAGTGGTAACTGATCCAAATCTTGAGATTCCCAGGAAATCCTCCTGTCCCATCTGTACGCTCTGTGTAGAGGGTCAAGCCATGATCACCCACCTCGACCAATTCAAACAAGCTCGAATCCCAACCTGTTGAGCCACTATGGTTACAGTTGCTAGCATTGTTGACTTCAAGGTCATAAGTCTTGTCATTGAGCTCAAATGTCGCACCTGCAATACGGCCTGCTACAGGACCTACGCTAGCTCCATGCTTAGGACTATTGCCTACATAGCTATCAAAGTCATCAAATCCCAAGATAACATTGGCAAAATTTCCAGCCTTATCAGGTGTGACATAACGCAAGATGGTCGCACCATAAGTCATAACCTCAAGTTGGTAGCCACCATCAGTCTCAAAGCGATAGGCCAAAACATCCTTGCCCTCAACATTTCCAAATACACGCTCTGTGTATGCTTTCATTCTGTTCTCCTTTTACTATTTCTCTCAAGCAAACAAACCATAGAAAGCCTACTGACAATCTATGGTTTATCTGATAGTTTACAAATTCTCTTGTCAAGAATTCACAAACATTTCCTTACTTTTGATATTCGTGGATGATAACACCTTGTACCACACGGTTTACGGTACCTGTAGGAGACGGTGTATCAGGTTTATTTTCTACTTTAAGTGAGGTCAATAGGGCAAAGAGTTGGGCATACACGATGTAAGGGAAGACACGGTAAATATCATTCAAGACACCGCCACAACCAAGTGCCACTTCTTTGACATTTTCAAGACCAAAGGCTTGATCACTCAAAAGCACAACACGGCAAGCAATCTGATCACCAGCAACTTCACGAATCAAGTCCAAGTCGTACTTGCGAGTGTAGTCTGTCGTTGTACCAAAGACCAAAACAACTGTATCTTCATTGATAAGAGATTTTGGACCGTGACGGAAGCCAACTGGGCTTTCATACATGGTCGCCACTTGACCAGCTGTCAATTCCAAAATCTTGAGCTGAGCTTCATGAGCAAGACCGAAGAAAGGACCAGCGCCTAGATAGATGACACGGTTAAAATCTAGGTCAACAAGCTCTTTGACATCTTCTGCATCGTCTAGAATTTTACGGGCAAGACTAGATACAACTTCAAAACGTTCAGCTTTAACAGCAAATTCTGTAGGATCAAAGAGCAAGAGAGCTGTCAACATCATAGACGTAAAGCTAGAAGTCATGGCAAATCCAGCGTCATTAGAAGCAGCTGGTTGTAAAAGCAAAAGATTGCGGTCATCTCCATGAGCTTGAAGAGCCAATTTCCCGTCTGCTGCACAAGTAATCGTCACTTGGTAAAGTTCATCCACCAAGGCTTTGGCCAAATCAACAGTCGCCACACTTTCAGGCGAATTTCCACTACGAGCAAAAGATACAAGGACAGTTGCCACATCTTTTTTCAAATAAGTTTCTGGATTGGCAACGATATCTGTTGTCGCAATAGCATTGAAATTCCATTTGCGTTCGTCGTAGACTTCCTTAAAGTAAGGTACCAAGGTATCTCCCACATAAGCAGAAGTCCCAGCACCTGTCAAAATAACCTTGATATAGTCATGTTTATCCGCAATCCCTTGTAGAAAGGCTGCAATTTCTTCACGTTTTGCTTGATAAGATTCAAAAGCTTCTTTCCATACATCAGGCTGTTGGTAGATTTCACGTGTAGTGATTTCTGCACCCAATTCGATCAAGTCTTCTTTTGTATAATGTAGCATTGATTCCCTCTTTTTCTATTAAATATGGGAATGGGAGTAAGCCCCATTCCCATGTATATTCTATATAAAATGCTCTAACGATTTTCACGTTGTCACATCGTATACTCAATGAAAATCAAAGAGCAAACTAGGAAACTAGCCGCAGGCTGCTCAAAGCACTGCTTTGAGGTTGCAGGATAAGACTGACGAAGTCAGCTCAAAACACCGTTTTGAGGTTGCAGATAGAACTGACAGAGTCAGTAACATACCTACGGCAAGGCGACACTAGTATGGTTTAAAGAGATTTTCGAAGAGTATTATTCATCTTCGTCATCATCGAAGCCCGCTAACAGGTCATTAACTTTCACAATGCTTTCTGCAGCACGGTTCTTATAGTCCGCATCTGCGCCTGTAAGGCTCGCATTGATAAATTCAATCACCATTGGAAGATTCATCCCTGCGTAAAGTTCGATGTCACGACCTTCCATAATCAAACGGCTTACCACGTTACATGGTGTTCCACCGAGAAGATCCGCAAAAACTAGGAAATCATCCAATCCTTCAATAGCAGCTTCAAATTTTGCAGTAAATTCTTCTGGGCCATCTTCTGGAAGAAGAGCTACTGTGTAAATGTTGTCTTGTGGGCCCATAATCATTTCTGTGCTACCTTTAAGTTCTTCACAGAAACGACCATGGCTCACCAAAATTAATGATTGCGTCATAAATTATGCGCCCATTCCAAGTACAAATTTACCAAAGGCAGAAAGAGCCAAAGCAAGTACGATAATAATACCGATAGCTTTAGTAGAGTTCATACCTTTCTTACCAAGCAACCAGAAGATAAAGGCAGTAAAGATTGCTGGAAGCAAGCGTGGGAAGATTTGGTTCAAGATGTCTTGGAAGTCAATCATCTTCTCACCGATTGCCCATTTGTAAGAAATTTCAAAGTTGATCATTGTTGCTACAAGAGCACCCATCATGAAGACACCAAGTACAGATGCAGCGTCAATCAAAGCTGTCAAAGTACTTTGCATGTTGTTGATAAGGTTAACCCCTTCTTTGTAGGCAAATTCCAACTGTTTCCAACGGAAGATATCATACGCTACTGCAACTGCAATCCAAAGGAAGATACCCCAAGGTTGACCACCGATAGCCATAGTTGCTGCGATAGATCCCATGATAGCAGGTACAAGTGAACCAAAGATTGTATCTCCAAGAGGAGCGAATGGTCCCATCAAACCTGTCTTGATACCATTAACGGCATCTTTTGAACCTACACCATCTTTTTCTTCCATGGCAAGATCAAAACCAGCGATGATGGTGTGGAAGAATGGTGAAGTATTGAAGAATTGAGTATGAACTTTCATCATTTCTTTCAATTCAGGAGTTCCATCCCCATACATTTTACGCAATTGAGGCAAAATCATGTAAAGGTAACCAGAAGCTTGCATACGTTCGTAGTTCCAACCTAATTGGAAAGTAAACAAGCTACGTTTATTGATTTGGTTAAAATCTTCTTTTGTAAGTTTGTAATTAGAATTCGTCATCTTCGATTTCCCCACTTTCTGATGGTGTAGAAGGTGCTGCTACAGCTACTTTTTGGCTATTTTTGAAGTGAAGCACTGCAAGGAAGATACCTACGATAGAGATACCAATCATAGACAAACCTTTGAAATTGTTCACGAAACCAATTTTTTCAGCCACATCTTTCGGTAGAGTGCCTACGATACCAGCAACAGCTCCACCAAGACCAGTTACATATGAGTAAAGAACAGTCAACATAGCTGTCAAACCAAATCCCATAGCAAGGTAGTGAAGGTTACGTTTAACTGGAAGGTAACGAAGCAAGATTGCAAATCCAAGACCTGGAAGCATACGTCCTGCGAGTGTCAAACCATCTGCAACCCATTGGTATTTTGTAACGAAATCTACTACGTGTTGTACAAATTCACCACCAAAAGCAAGCGCAAAGAAGACTGGAAGGGCACGAGATAGAGCCCAAGGAATCGCACCAAGTAGGTAGTTGCGTTCAATACCTTTATAGTCAAAGCGTTCGATTGCAGCATCCACACGGTGAGCAAAGAAAGTAGTTGTCATACGTCCAAGAACGTCGAAGTATGTCAAGAGAGTTGCTACTGGCACAGCGATTGTTGTAATCGCAAGTGCTGTATCAATTCCTTGTGAAACAGAGAAGGCTGTCGCAAGAACCGCACCAGAAGTTGCGTCGATACGAGAAGCACCACCGAAGGTACCAACCCCAAGAACGAATAGCTGCAAGTTACCACCGATAAGTAGACCAGTAGTCACATCTCCCATGATTAAACCAGTAATGAAACCAGCAAATACAGGGGAACCTGCAGATGAAACGATCGTCAACTCATCACAGATTTGATAAGCTGAGTACAAAGTGAGAAGTAAAATTTGCCACCATTGTATCATAACAATGACCTCCTAAAAATTTTTTCCTATTTTAATAAGCTCAAAAAGTCTGAAATTGGATCATTTGGAACCATTTGAGCAGTAAGTTTAACACCTTTTTCTGCTAGTTTGTGGAAGTCTTCCACATCCTTGTCTACTACGTTGATAGAACGTGTGATGGGGCGAGTTTCTGGTGTTTGAGACATATTCCCAACATTAAGGGTTTCAAGTGGTACACCTGCTTCAACCAAACCAAGGAAGCGGTCTGGTTTGCGAGCCACGATAAAGAGACGTTGGCTATCGTATTTTCCAGCAAGAATATTGGCTGCCGCTTTTTCAATTGGCAAAATACTCAATTTCACACCTGGTGGTGTCGCAAGTTTCAAACCACTCTTTTCAACGTCGTTGTTGACAACTTCATCATCTACAACCATAATACGTGAAACATTTAGTTTTCCAGCCCAAAGATTGGCTACTTGTCCGTGGATCAAACGTCCATCGATACGGCATCCTACAATTGTCATAAGTTTTCCCCCTTTATGTGTTTTAGTGTAGGTTTACGAGTTAAATAAATCTCTTCTTTATATTGGCCCTCTGTTTCAAAGATGATGATGCGGTTGGCACCTTCCTTGAGGTAGCTATGAGGAATATAAAGCGAGAGGGTCGGGCCGACGTTCCAAAAACGTCCTAGATTCTGCCCATTGACAAAGGCAACCCCCTTACCAAACTCAGACAAGTCTAGGTAAGTATCTTTTGGCTCTTGGACTGTAAAGTCATAAGCGTAAAAAGCTGGTTGTCCTTCTGTCCATCCTTTTGAAAAATCAATTTTCTCAGGATTGTCTAGTGGGAGTGAATAGTGTTTCCAGTTTAGTAAGAAGTGCAAATCCTTACAAACCCCTGTCCGAATTCCCTTACGTTGCGTATCTGCTAAGAACTTATGTCCATAGTTGACACGTCCCATATTTTCTACCAAGATATCTAACCTAGATAGCGCTTTCTTTTTACCTTGATAAAAAATATCTTCCCCAATCTCTGTCTGATATTGGGTTTCGACCCACTGACCATCGACATAAAGCTGGGCCCTATCTCGACCATCAATGATACGAAGTCTTTCTTCTTCTGCATCCCAGTTTGTTTCTGTTCGATAGAGTAGATAGCCATAGCTTTGTCCCAACTCCTCCATCTTTTTAGGATAGAGGCTTTCTACTGGACTTGACAAGCTATCCAAGGTTTCAAACAAGGAAACTTTTTCAACTAGTGGAATAGCATCCAACTCCATACTCTCTTTGTAGAGTGGCTCCAACTGCGGGTACTCTGGAAAATGTGTTGCCATCATCTTCTTGACTGCCAAGTATTTGGCAGTTGGATTTCCTTCTTCATCCAGAAGGGCATCGTAATCATAGGATGTGACTTGTGGCAGGTCCAAAGTCCCTCGAGCCGAACAACCATTCATGAAGCCAAAGTTTGTACCACCGTGGAACATGTAGAGATTGATGGAGCCTTGTTCCAAAACCTCTCGAACTGCATCTGCCAATTCTTTTGGATCCCGTGTGATAATCGGTTCCTTCCAACGATTGAACCAACCATCCCAGAACTCCATACACATAAGGGGCCATTTTTTGCCATGCTCATCAAAGAATTCCTGCATCTGTGAAAAGTTATAAGGTGCCTTAGAACCAAAGTTGCCTGTCACAAAGAGGTCATCTTCGATTAAGGTTCCAGCTTTCAGAGTAGCTCGCCATGGACCATCTGATGTAAAGAGGGGACAGGTTACGCCACGCTCTTCCATCAACTGTCGAATGGCTCTCAGGTAAGCCTTATCTTCGCCATAAGAACCATATTCATTTTCAACCTGCATCATAAGGATGTTTCCACCATTGTCCAACAAATGTGGAACCAATCGTGACAAGAGCTGGTCATAGTAGCGACCGACAGCCTCAATATAGGCTGGATCTGAGGAACGAATCCTCATGTCTTTGGTTAAGAGCCAAGCTGGTAAACCACCGAATTCCCATTCCGCACAGATGAAGGGTGACGGACGAACGATAGCGTAGAGACCCAAATCTTGTGCTGTCTGAAGAAACCGCTCCAAATCCAGAGCTCCTTCAAAGCGAAACTCACCCTCACGAGGCTCGTGTAAATTCCAAGCCACATAAGTCTCTACTGTATTAAAACCAAGAGCCTTCAAGTTATAGAGCGAATGATACCAATCTTCTGGAGGAACCCTAAAATAATGAATGGCGCCAGATAAAATCTTAAATGATTTTCCATCGAGATAGAAATCATCTCGTATCTCAAATCGTGTCATATTCTTACTTTTTGACATTTTAAGTTTACGCTTTCATTTGTTGATATATTGAATATAACTCAATATATCACATTTGTCAATAGCTTTTCACAATTTTTTTCATTTTTCCCCAACTTTTACACAAAAAACTTATAAAGATATAAAATTTACAGACATATAGCTTCAAACAGGTGGCATGTATAAAAATGTATAAAATCTCCTATTTTTTATGTAAATTAACCTTATAGCCTATTATTCTAATTTTTTTATTCAAAAGACTACTATTCTTTCCGGTTTTATGGTAAAATCTTTAACGGAGAAGGAAAATCGAGGTGAAATTATGGCAATTCCAAAGTATCAATATATAAAAGATGAATTAAAGAACAAAATCATTTCTGGCCAATTTGCTAGTGGAGATAAATTTTACACTGAAGCTGAATTGATCGCTATGTATGATGTAAGTTCTATCACAGTTGTCCGCGCCTTAAACGACCTTGCCAAAGACGGCTATATTGTCCGCCAACAAGGAAAGGGTACATTCGTTTCACGCGCACGCAAACACAAACTCGTAGAGTTTTCTGATGTAGAAGTTTTTGAAACTAAAGATGATAAAGTGACCGTCCTTTCTATTGAGCGTGGAAACAAACTAAGCTACTTAGAAAAACTTGGACTACGCGGTAACCAATTCTACTACAAGATTGAACGTGTACGCGAAACAAATGGTGTCGTATACATCTATCACACATCTTATATTCCAGAACAATACATCAACGCAAATTATCCAAATCTTGAATATTATAGCTCTATCTATAACCGTTTCAAATTGGATTATCACATCCACATGAATGATGAACATTTTGAAGAAATCAATGAAATAGCATTTCCAACTCCAGAACATGCGGCTTCAGTCCTCGGAGTCGATGAACAATTCCCTAGCGTTTTACAAACCAAGACTACTAAATTAGAGTCTACTGGTCAAGTTCTCGCATACAGCGAAACATATAAACGAGCAGATTACTACAAAATCAAATTCATTTCATGTGACCGTGATCACTAAGAAGAAAGCCTAAGCCTTGCTTGGGCTTTTTTCTATGATTATTATATCCCATCAAAACTGTATTTTCTATATGTCAATGAAGATCGATTAAATTTGTTTAAATTTTACTAAAATATTGGGAATCTTTTTATAAAAATATCTTTAATAAAAAAGAAAAATCGAAGTTCTTCTACTCCAGTAAATAGAGTAATAGAACTTCGATTTTATTTTAATTATCCTAAACCAAGACGTTCAAAGATATCATCCACTCGTTTAGTGTAATAAACTGGGTTAAAGATCTCATCGATTTCTTCTTGTGTGAGGCGTGATGTCACCTCTGGATCTGCTTCTAGCAGTGGTTTGAAGTCTACTTGGTTGTCCCAAGAGTAGGCTGTTTTTGGTTGCACCAAGTCATAAGCTTGCTCACGGGTCATCCCTTTTTCAATCAAGGTCAACATAGCACGTTGGCTAAAGATAAGACCAAACGTAGAGTTCATGTTGCGGATCATGTTTTCTGGGAAGACTGTCAAATTCTTGACAATATTTCCAAAACGGTTGAGCATGTAGTCAATCAAAATGGTCGTATCTGGTGTGATGATGCGCTCAGCTGATGAATGGGAAATGTCGCGTTCGTGCCAGAGAGCGACGTTTTCATAGGCTGTAATCATATGACCACGGATAACACGCGCCAAACCTGTCATATTTTCAGAACCGATAGGGTTGCGTTTGTGAGGCATTGCAGATGACCCCTTTTGCCCTTTAGCAAAGAATTCTTCTACTTCGCGTTGTTCTGATTTTTGAAGACCACGGATCTCCGTTGCCATACGCTCGATAGAAGTCGCGATGCTGGCAAGAACCGCAAAGTACTCAGCGTGAAGGTCACGAGGAAGCACCTGTGTAGAGATTTCTTGAGCACGAATACCCAATTTGTCGCAGACATATTGCTCTACGAATGGTGGGATGTTGGCAAAGTTACCAACCGCACCAGAGATCTTACCAGCTTCAACACCAGCAGCCGCATGCTCGAAACGCTCGATGTTGCGCTTCATTTCGCTATACCAAGTCGCCAATTTAAGCCCAAAGGTTGTAGGCTCAGCATGCACACCGTGGGTACGCCCCATCATGATGGTGAACTTGTGCTCCTTAGCCTTGTCAGCGATGATGTTGGTGAAGTTTTCAAGGTCACGACGGATGATGTCGTTGGCCTGCTTATAGAGGTAACCGTAGGCCGTATCCACCACGTCGGTAGAAGTCAAACCATAGTGAACCCACTTGCGCTCTTCGCCAAGCGTTTCAGAAACCGCACGTGTGAAGGCCACCACATCGTGGCGAGTCTCCTGCTCAATCTCCAAAATACGGTCGATGTCAAAGTCCGCCTTCTCGCGAATCAAAGCCACATCTTCCTTAGGGATTTCCCCCAACTCAGCCCATGCCTCGTCAGCCAAGATTTCCACCTCAAGCCAAGCACGGTATTTATTTTCTTCACTCCAAATATTCGCCATCTCAGGGCGAGAGTAACGGTTGATCATGTTGTTAATTTTTCCTTTTCCATTTTTTAATACTTAAAATCAAAATTTGAACCACAATTTACAAACATAACATTTTTATCTAACAAAGTATTATAAAAGTTATTTACTGCCTGTTGGCCTCCATTAGCAAATAATGTTTGAATATAGGTCCAATCTAATTCTGAATCTGGATATTGGGTAGTTATCAATTCAGATAATGTAGGTATATTTTTTATGATAGAATAAATAAAATAGCGGAAAAACCATAATTTTTCTGTCATTCTAGCTCTATCTGATTCATAATATCTATGAGTAGTTTCAAGTAATCCCTTCACTTTTCTCATTAACTTATCATTATCAAACGAATTCTGTAAATACATAATTACCAACAGACATAAAGAGTAATCATCTACTTCTGTTGACAACATTTCTATCATCTCATCCTCAGTTAAATTCAAAGCATCATTGCCAAACAATACAATATATAATAATATTTGATTTAACTCTAGGTCAAAGTGATTCTGTATATTATGCTCCAATTGTTTTTTTATGGAAAGTAAATTATTACCAATATATTCATTAAATACATCTTTTATTCTCGACTTATAATTTTTTAAATAGTCATCCAAAAGACTCAATAACTTATTATAAAGCTCGGGTTTTTCCAAGGTCAATTCAATTAAGTATTCCAAGAGAGAAAAGTCCGAAAAATCATCTTTATTTAGAATAATCTCTGCTAAATCCGACTCTGCAATCTTATTGTTAGAGAAAGCGATATCCATTCCTGAAAAAATAACTTTCAAACTTCCTTTATTCCCTCTAGACTCCATAGAAATGCAATAATTTATGTAATTCTTTAGAATTTCTTTTCTCTTTTTATTATCTGTTTCAGAATAAAAATTATATTTAACTAAATAATTAAATACCTCTGTTTTATCAGTTACATTTTCAAAAGGAAAAGATAAAACAGTAGTCTTTTCACTATTGATATTTAAATTTTGTTCTCTGCATATAAGATTGAATTTCTCTAAAAAGTCATGTTCCTCTTCTTCTTTGTTGAAAGAAAAAATAAAGTCATCTACATATCTCTTATATAGGAAATTATAATCTGTCATTCTTTTGTCAAAATAACACATGTATAATTCTGCTATAATACGACTAATCATACTTCCAGTTGGAAGCCCATGCGTCTCTCCAAACTGTGACTGTTGAATTAGTTTATCCAATCTATTCTCGAAAGAATTACCATTTGAGGAAAAAGTCTTTTTAGATTCCCACTTCCCAATAATCATCCAAGGTATACTATGCGTATAAAGTGTAGGATAAAAATTTGCTAAGTCAGTATATAATCTCTTACGTCCTCCGTAGAGTAATTGTAACTCAATCTCTTTTTGTTTAGCAAAAGTCAGCTCTTTGGAATCAAAATACTTAGAAATAGATTGTCTGTTTTCTAAAAATATATCAATAAAATTTTGTTTTTGGGCTACAATATATTTTGAAAGTTTCAAATAAGAATACAAATTAGGTAATTTATATTGTCGTCTTAGTAATTCTGTTTTTGGAATATTGAAATAAACTGGTTCTGTCCAAACATCTTGTTGTACCTGAAGGGTATTTATTCTCGGAATCTTTATTAACAAATCATCAAAGTTAAACATTTTATGGTAAAAAACATCAGAGTTTGGATATTCCTCTAATTCACTCTTTTTATTTTTTTTATATGAATAATAGCCATATTTAATTAAGAATTCATTAGTAAATAACTCAGAGTAATAATCAACCAAATTATTATTTATTTTATTAAAATCCATACTTTACTCCTTCCCCAAACTCTTCCATACTATCCGGCGCACCACTAAACACAGTCACATGGCCCATCTTGCGGTTGTGCTTCGCTTCTATTTTACCATACATGTGGAGGTGGGCGCTTGGATTTTCTGTGACATATTTTTCAGCAGCCTCGACATGCTGGCCGAGGACATTGAGCATAACAGCTGGGGCATGTAGTTTGATGGCTGGCAACGGTGCTCCGAGAACGCCCAGAATATGGGTATCAAACTGAGAGAAGTCACAGGCCTCAATGGAGTAGTGCCCAGAGTTGTGTGGACGTGGGGCAATCTCATTGACAATGATGTCATCAGCCGTTGCAAACATTTCCACACAAAGAGTTCCAGACAGATTAAGCTGTTCTGCGATTCGCACCGCCATGTTTTTTGCCTTATCTGCTAGACTTTCCGAAATGCGAGCTGGCACAATGGTCTTAGAGAGGATATTGTTACGGTGAATATTTTCCTGAACTGGGAAGACTGTCACGTCCTTACCATTTCCTGACACGATGACAGAAATTTCAAGGTCGAAGTTGACAAATTCTTCCAAAACGCAGTTTGCTGAATCAGCCAGTGCATAGGTTTCTTCTAAGTCTGCTTCTGAGCGAATGACCTTTTGCCCATGCCCATCATAGCCACCAGTCGCGGTCTTGAGGACATAGTTTTTCGACAAGTCAATATCTTCCAAATCTTGGCTTGAGGTCACAACCTTGTAAGGTGCCACAATGACTTGAGCCTTGTTTGAGAGAAAGTCCTTTTCAAAAATGCGATTTTGCGAAATGCGGAGGATGTCTGTCCCTTGTGGAAGTTGCCCATCCTTGACAACCGCATCCAAACCGTCAGCATCAACATTCTCAAACTCATAAGTCAGGACATCGCATCGCTCCGCCAACTGACGCAGAGCATCCACGTCATTATAAGGAGCCACGATGATTTCCGCCACGCGAGAGGCCGGGCAATCCGCAGCAGGATCTAGCGCGATAACCTTGTGCCCCATGTAGATAGCAGAAATAGCCATCATCTGCCCCAGCTGACCACCACCGATAATTCCGATTGTTTTAGATGAGCTCATTTGTAGACTCCTCTGCGATTTTCCCTTGTTCTTCTGCGAAATCTGCCAATGCTGTCGCAATATCCTGGTCCTCTACGGAGAGGAGGCGGAGGGCAAAGAGGGCCGCATTTGTCGCACCTGCTTCACCGATAGCCATTGTCGCAACAGGTACACCGCCCGGCATCTGTACAATCGAGTAAAGCGAGTCCACGCCACTAAGGGCACGTGATTTGACGGGCACACCAATGACAGGAAGGGTTGTTTTGGCAGCTACCATGCCTGGCAAATGGGCTGCGCCACCTGCACCTGCGATGATAACCTTGATGCCACGGCTACGAGCCTCTTCGGCATGTCTGAACATGAGATCAGGTGTACGGTGGGCAGAGACAACCTTTTTTTCGTAGGCTATACCGAAGCGGTCTAGGACTTCGGCGGTTTTTTGCATGGTTACCCAGTCGGATTTTGAGCCCATGATGATGGAAATAATTGGTTTGGTCATAATTTTCCTTTTCTTCCTTTCTGATACTGGTCTTAGGTGGTGGGGACGGAAGCAAACCTTCGGTTTCATTCCTAAACTTTGAGCCTAAGGTCTCAAATTTTCCCTAGACCAGAACAGATACTGTTCTGGTCTTTTCAACACGGCGACCATTATCGTGTTTGGCGACTGCGTCGCTTTTTCTTATATCTTTATCTAATTGCCTTGCTTCCGATATCGGTTCGGTAGAAAAGTCCTTCTGTTTTTTGTTGGGCGAGTTCACTGTAAATAATGTTTTGTCCGTCTTTGACGGTGTCTGCTGTGGTGACCAGCATATAGACACGTCCGCCGTTGGATAGCAGTGCTCTGCTATTTTCCGAAAACTTAGACCCTGCATAGTAGGTGATGATATCGCCATCGGTTTTGGCTGGCAACTCGACACCCTTTGCATAGTCTAGCGGATAACCGTTAGATGCGACAACCACACCCAGAGTCACACCCTTGTCCGTCCAGGTGATGTTTGGCTCCTTGCCATCGAGGATATCCGTAATATTTTGTGCAAAGTCAGATGTCAGACGAGGCAAGATAATCTGAGTTTCTGGATCTCCGAAGCGAGCATTAAACTCGATGACCTTAGGTCCATCAGCTGTCAAGATAAGCCCTGCGTAAAGGATACCCAGATAAGGACGACCTTCTTGAATCATGCCCTCAAGGACTGGCTTGACAATCGTGTCAACCGCTGTATCAACCACACTCTGTGGTAAGTGTGGAACTGGCGCATAGGCACCCATACCACCCGTGTTAGGCCCTTTGTCGCCATCGTAGGCACGTTTGTGGTCCTGAGCCGTTGGCATGATGTAGAACTTATCACCATTGACAAAGGCAAAGAGTGAAAATTCCTCTCCTGCAAGAAACTCCTCGATAACCACACGCGCACCTGAGTCACCAAATTTATTGTCTAAAAGCATCTCATGAGCAGCTTCGACCGCTTGCTCAACTGTATCCGCAACAATGACACCTTTCCCAAGAGCCAAACCGTCTGCCTTGACAACGATTGGAGCGCCTTTTTCCTCAATGTAGGTCTTGGCCTCCTCGAAATCTGAGAATGTCCCATAGGCTGCTGTCGGAACGCCGTATTTGACCATGATTTCCTTAGCAAAATCCTTGGACCACTCCAGCTCAGCTGCCAATCTTGTCGGACCAAAGGCTTTGAGACCAGCTGCATGGAAATCATCCACGATACCAGCCGCAAGGGCATCATCTGGCCCGATAAAGGTCCAAGCAATATCGTTAGCCTTTGCAAACTCAATCAATTTAGAATGTTCGGAAATAGAGATATTTACCAATTCCAAACCATCCAGAGTCATCCCATCATTCCCAGGAGCAACAAAAACCTTTTCTACCTCTTTTGATTCAAGCAACTTCTTAGCAATCGCATGTTCACGACCACCCGAACCGACAACTAACAGCTTCATTTCTCAACCTCTTTTGCGAATTATTTAATAACATTATATCATAAACGTTCGTTTTAATCTTGTTTCACTCCGCATTTTTACGCAAAAAAGGAAAGAAACTGTTTTCTTCCCTTTAACGTTCTTAATGTCTAAAATGTCTCACGCCTGTGAAGACCATAGTCAAGCCATATTTGTCAGCGGCTTCGATAGACTCTTGGTCACGGACCGATCCACCGGGCTGGATGATAGCCTTGATACCTGCTTTGGCGATTTCTTCCACGTTATCCGCAAATGGGAAGAAGGCATCAGAAGCAAGGACAGCGCCGTCAAGACGGTCTTTAGCTTGGTCAATGGCAATACGAACGGAGGCCACACGGTTGGTTTGACCTGGGCCAACGCCAAGTGTCATGTGGTCATTAGTCACGATGATACCGTTTGATTTGACGTATTTAATAGCTTTCCAAGCAAACTCAAGAGCTGTCGCTTCTGTCTCAGTTGGCTGACGTTTGGTCACCACTTGCCAGTTAGCCGGGCTTTCTTTCACCACGTCTTGATTTTGCACAAGAAGTCCACCAACTACACCTGTGTATTCTGCTTCCACTTTGCTAGCCTCTTGAGCATCAAATGGCAAGGCAAGGATACGCAAGTTTTTCTTTTTATTGGTCAAAATGTCTAGCGCTTCATCCGTATAGCTTGGTGCAATGATGATTTCAAGGAATACACCATGCATCTTCTCAGCTGTCGCAGCATCCACCTCACGGTTGAGAACGACAATTCCACCGAAGATAGACACTGGATCAGACTCATAAGCGTAGTCCCAAGCAGTCTCAATGTCATTAGCCTGACCGATACCGCACGGGTTCATGTGTTTGAGAGCCACAACGGTTGGACGATCTTTGAAGTCACGGATGATACGAATAGCTGCATCCGCATCGCGGATATTGTTGAATGACAATTCTTTCCCGTTAAGCTGTTTAGCAGATGCAATCGAGTAGTCAGTCGGCAAGGCTTTTTGGTAGAAATCTGCATCCTGTTGAGGATTTTCCCCATATCGCATGGCCTGCTTGAGGTCATAAGTCAAAGTGAGCTTTTCAGGTTTGCTTTCACCCACTTGAGTTGTGAAATACTCTGCAATCAAAGCATCATAAGCCGCTGTGTGACGGAAAACCTTGGCTGCCAAACGTTGGCGAGTTTCGTAAGTAGTCTCACCATTTTCTACCAATTCGTCAAGAACCACTGCGTAGTCAGCTGGATCTACCACAACTGTTACGCTGGCATGATTTTTCGCTGCTGAACGAAGCATAGATGGCCCGCCGATATCGATATTCTCCACCGCATCAGCATAAGTCACATCTGGTTTGAGGATGGTTTCCTTAAATGGGTAAAGGTTTACCACAACAAGATCAATGAGCTCGATTTGATTGTCTTTAGCCGCTTCCAGGTGACTATCCAAATCACGACGAGCGAGAAGCCCTCCGTGGATATTTGGGTGGAGGGTCTTGACACGACCGTCCATCATTTCCGGGAAACCAGTCACATCATCGATCGCAATGGTATCAACACCAGCATTATCAAGGGCAACTTTAGTACCACCAGTTGAGATGATGTCCCAACCAAGTTTTTTAAGTTCTTGGGCAAATTCAACAATGCCCGCTTTGTCTGAGACGCTGATTAAGGCGCGTTTAGTCATTATATTCTCCTTTTTAATCATTAGTTAAACACCAATTAAATGCAGTAACAGTAAAACAAAATAAGCAAAACCAAGGCTAAGCATACCTAAGATATTGACCCATTTTCTAATCTGTGATTTGAACACTCTTATAAAAATTTGATAAATCAGTAAGCCTACACAAACACCTAGCGTATTTAAAGCCAAATCCGTTATATCTGTTATACCTATTGCTAAAATATACTGTAAGCACTCAAACAATAAACTAATCAAGAAACCTGTCCCGACTATTTTTAAACTAGATAAATTAGTTTTTATCAGAGGGAAACAAACACCTAATGGAATAAAGGAAATCAGATTAAATAACATTTCAGCAAAAACAATTTTTCCATCTACTATTAGTGGTTCTGAAAATGGAATCCAATTGATGTACCTTGGAGCTAAGAAAAATGCTATAAATTCAGGATTGGTCTCAAACTTAAATAAGATTCCCCAAGTTAATAACATCAGATAGACATAAAATACATATCGAGTTGTTTTTTTAGATTCTAACATTACAAATACCTCCGTTTGACATCGTTTTCAACAATCACTGACTCCAATTTTGAATCAAAGATATCATATGAATCATCAATGGCACTGGTGCTCACCCCAGCATTATCAAGGGCAACCTTGGTTCCACCTGTTGAGATGATGTCCCAACCAAGTTTTTTTGAGTTCTTGGGCAAATTCAACAATGCCCGCTTTGTCTGAGACGCTGATTAAGGCGCGTTTAGTCATTATATTCCTCTTTCTTTAGGTCCAAGCGCATAGCGACTTCATTATTTTCTTCTATAAATCCTGTTTCCTGAAAACCCAAACTAGTCAGCAGGTGCTTCATTTTTTCATTTCCAACCACATAATCTGCGATAATATGATTGCAAGTGCTATCCATCTGAGCCTTTTTGATCAGAACTTCCACGGCTTTTCGTCCATAACCTCTTCCTTGGTACTGCTGACCAATCATTATCCGCCAGATAAAGTATTCCGCTTCATCCTTATCTATTTCCAACAGGAGAAAACCAACCACAAGCTCATTCCAATAAATTGCCATTGGAAACACATCCCCATTCTCTCTGTAGAGCCATGCGTCAGCTAAAGAGCGTACATTTGGAGACACGAAACGTGCTCGTTCATCAGCTTCAGATATTTTCAAATCCAGCACTGCCTGAAAACTGCTCTCATCTACTAATTTTATCTCAATCATTTTTTCTCCTAGCAAGATTGCACAATCAAAATTTGATTTACTTCTTATCTTCTCCCTACTCCCAAACATTCCAACACTTCTAGATAGAGCTGATACTCGGTGGCATGAATCCGAGTTTCAAAACTTTCAATCGTATCATCAGCCAGCCGTGGCACACGTACTTGGTTGATGATCTTACCAGTGTCCACACCAGAATCTACCCAGTGAATGGTCACGCCGCTCTCAGCAACGCCAGCAGTCCAAGCATCCTCAATCCCATGAGCTCCTGGAAATTCTGGCAGGTAGGCTGGATGAATGTTGATAATCCGGCCTTCATAAGCTGCTAATAAGGTTGGTCCAACGATTTTCATGTAGCCTGCTAGGCAAACCAAGTCAATCTGGTGTTCTTCCAAGAGTTCGACAAGGGCTGCTTCGTAGTCTGCCTTGCTCTCAAACTCCTTGAGTTCAAAAGCATAGGACAGAACGCCGAGCTTGTCTGCACGTTCGAGCACATAGGCATTACGATGGTCTGAAAAGACAAACTCTACTGGAAATTGTTCCGCTACCACCTGAAAATTTGAGCCATTACCAGAGGCAAAAACCGCTATTTTTTTCATTTGATGATGACACTTTCGTTTTCTTTCTTGACGATACGACCAATTTCATAGACTGGTTCATCCAACAATTCCTTGACACGACTTACATTTTCAGGGCTAACTGCCAGCATGAGCCCCACACCCATATTGAAGATTTCAAACATTTCTTCATGTTTGATTTTACCATATTTTTCAAGAGCTTTGAAAATTGGAAGCACGGGAACCTTGTCTTCTTCAATCTCAGCAGCCAAGTCAGCTGCAAACATACGAGGGACATTCTCGATAAAGCCACCACCTGTGATGTGGGCAATTCCATTGACCAACTCTTCTTTGATGAGTGGCAAGACAGCCTTGACATAGATACGAGTTGGCTCAAGAAGAACTTCCTTAAGTTTCTTGCCTTCCAATTCTGGCAAGATTTCCTCACCTGTGTAATCCGCAAAGACACGACGGACGAGAGAGTAACCATTGGAATGAATCCCACTTGAAGCAAGTCCGAGAAGAACATCTCCTTCTGCCACCTTTGAACCGTCAATGATTTGAGATTTTTCAGCCACACCGACCGCAAAACCAGCCAAGTCATAGTCAGCTTCGCCGTACATGCCAGGCATTTCAGCCGTTTCCCCACCAATGAGGGCAGCGCCTGCCTGCACACAACCTTCTGCCACACCAGCGACAACTTGTTCTAGTTTAGCTGGTTCATTCTTCCCTGTCGCCACATAGTCCAGGAAATAGAGAGGCTCCGCACCTGCAGCGATGATATCATTAACACACATGGCCACACAGTCCTGACCGATAGTATCGTGCTTGTCGTACTTGATAGCCAGCATGATCTTAGTTCCGACACCGTCAGTCCCTGAAATCAAGACAGGTTCTTTAACCCCAGTCTTTGAAAGGTCAAACATACCACCAAAGCCACCAAGAGCTCCCATGACACCTGCACGCTCCGTACGAGCCACGTGCTTTTTAATCCGTTCAACAACTTCATAACCCGCTTCAACATCCACGCCAGACTGGGCATAAGCATTCTTATTTGTCATTTTTATATTCCTTTTCTTTAACGGAAGATCTGCCATCTATTTGTAAAAACTGGTCTTTTCTTCCAAACTTCGACGATAGTCTTCTTCATAATCGTAGAGAGGTGTTGGGTAGTCACCGTCAAAGTAAGCGACACAGAGACCACCATTTGGTGCATCTGTTTCAATCCCAATCGAATCAATCAAACCTTCAACAGAGAGGTAAGTCAGGCTGTCAGCTCCAATGATTTGGCGCGTTTCTTCAACCGTGTGATTGGCCGCAATCAGTTCCTGACGAGTCTGGATATCAATCCCATAGAAACATGGATAAGCTAGCGCTGGACTACCAATAGCAACGTGAACTTCAGTCGCACCCGCTTCTTTCAAGAGCTGAACGATACGACGAGAAGTTGTTCCTCGTACAATAGAGTCATCAATCATAACAACACGCTTGCCTTTGACAACACCAGAAACTGCAGACAATTTCATCCGTACCCCTTGCTCCCGCAATTCTTGAGTCGGTTGGATAAAGGTACGTTGGGTGTATTGGTTCTTGATAAGACCCATTTCATTTGGCAAACCAGATTCTTCCGCAAATCCCATGGCTGCGCTGAGGGAAGAATTGGGCACACCGACCACGATATCTGCCTCATGCTTAAATTCACGCGCCAATTGGGCACCCATACGTTTACGTGCCGTATGGACATTGACACCATGAATGTTAGAATCAGGGCGGGCAAAATAGATATACTCCATAGAACAGATTGCTAACTGAGTATCATCTGTATAGCTATCATACTGGATGCCCTTGTCATCAATGATCACAATCTCACCTGGCTTCAAATCACGAATCCATTCAGCACCAATGACTTCAAAAGCACAGGTTTCAGAGGAAACCACCACCGCTCCGTTGGCCATTTTCCCGATAGAAAGCGGACGGAAACCATTGGGGTCAAGAGCCGCAATCAACTTATCCTCAAACAGCAGGATATAGGCAAAGCCACCTTTGACAAGGCTGAGCGCTTCCTTGATTTTGCCCATCAAGTTCGGATTATGACTGCGACGAATAAGATGAGCCAAGATTTCAGAGTCCGAAGTCGCACTGAAAATGGCTCCTCTTTCTTCTAACTCCTTCTTGAGAGTGGCTGCATTGGTCAGATTCCCATTATGAGCCAAGCCAAACTGCATATCGTGAAAACGGAAGAGGAAGGGCTGGATATTATCTACAGAAGCTTCGCCAGCAGTCGCGTAACGCACATGCCCAATCGCACCAGTTCCTGTCAATTTATCTAAGTTAGCCGGATTTCTGAAGACTTCTGATAGAAGACCCATATCGCGATGGCGCTTCAGTTGTCCTTGATCATTGGAGAGAATTCCTGCCCCCTCCTGACCACGGTGCTGAAGACTATGGAGACCAAAATAGGTCAATTTAGCAGCATCTGGATGTCCCCAGATACCGAAAACACCACATTCTTCATTAAGAGATTTTACTTCGTATGTCATTTTTTATACCTAATTTTCATTTGCAATCGTCAAGAGATAAATCTACATAACTTTTACATTACTGATACTATCTATTAGAAAATCTGCAAGTCTTATTTTCCAGTGAAATATTTAACCGCTGACGCAAACAGGTGCTGGTCTTTATTTCCTGGGATGTTTTGGAAAAGACCTTCCTCATAACGTTCTGAGTGGCCCATCTTACCGATGATTTGGCCGTTCTTACTGGTAATTCCTTCGATAGCATGGACAGAACCATTCGGATTGTACTTAGAGTCCATACTTGGTTTGCCGTCAAAGTCAACGTATTGGCTAAAGATTTGACCATTGTCACGGAGTTCAGCGAATTCCTCAGCCGTCACGACAAACTTCCCTTCACCGTGTGAAACAGGAATAGCGTGAATATCGCCCACTTGCACCGCAGCTAACCATGGTGAGTTGATGTTGGCAATGCGAGTTTCCACCATCTTGGCCACGTGTTGGTTGGCATCATTGTAGAAGAGGGTTGGACTAGTACTGCTAGCATCTTCAAAGTTTCCGTATGGAAGAAGACCTGATTTGACCAAGGCCTGGAACCCATTACAGATACCGATAATCAAGCCACCACGAGCGATAAAGCTATCAATAGAGGCTCGCACTTTTTCATTAAGCAGAATATTGACAATAAACTTGGCTGAACCATCTGGCTCGTCCGCAGCTGAGAATCCACCTGCAAAGAAGAGAATGTTAGCCTTGCCGATGTTGTCAACCATGATTTCAACCGACTTGACAATAGCCTCTTCATTCAAGGTCACAAATGGCACCAAGTTGACCTCTGCACCTTCTTTTTCAAAAGCCTTAGCTGAGTCATACTCTGAGTTGGTTCCTGGGAAGACTGGAATATAAACCACCGGTTTTTCAACCTTTTCTTTGGCTTGGATGACTGTGTTAGTAGCGACAGCTGGAACTTCTGCTAGTTCTTTGGCTTGTGCAAATTCTGTTGGGTAAACTTCTTCCAGTCTTCTTTGGAAGGCACTGTCAAGTTTGTGTCCATCTAACTTCACACCGTTGACAAGGAGTGTAAAGTCTGCACTTGTTTGTCCAATCTTCTCTACTCCAGCGATTTCTTCAGGAGATGTGAAGACAAATCCGCCTAATTGAGCTGTCAAAGCTGTTTCAAGTTCAGACAAGATTACCTCAGCACCGACATGATTTCCAAAAGTAGCAAGAGCCAAGCTTTCAAGGACACCACCGTATTTAACAGCTGAAGCTGCTGTTACTTTGTGAGCCTTTTGAAGGGCTTCAAACTGAGCAAAGTTTTTCTTAATCAAGGCAAAATCAATCTCTGCAGAGAGGGCTTGACCTGGGATGTAGTAGATATTTTCACCAGCAGTTTTGAACTCTGGAGAGAGGACCTTACGGCTATCTGCCGTCGTCACCCCAAAGGCTACCAAGGTTGGTGGCACCGTCAATTCTTCAAAGGTACCAGACATGGAGTCCTTACCACCGATAGATGGCAAACCAAGTTGGATTTGTGCTTCGATTGAACCTAGAAGAGCTGCTACTGGCTGACCAAAACGCTCTGCTTGTTTATCCATGCGCTCGAAATACTCTTGGTAAGAGAAACGAGCCTTAGACCAGTTGGCACCAGCAGCAACCAAACGAGCAGTTGCTTCGATAACCGCATAAGCAGCACCGTGGTATGGAGACCATTCAGCTACATATGGGTTGAAACCTTGAGCCATGACTGACGCAGTATGAGTCACACCGTGTTGAACTGGCAATTTCTGTACAGATGCCTCAGTTGGAGTGAGTTGATAGCGGCCGCCAAGTGGGTGATTGACCGTTGAACGACCGACCGAACAGTCAAAAATGGTTTGCAAGCCTTTTTGACTCGCATGGTTCAAATCAGACAGAACCACAAGAGTATCTGCTTCAAGTGTGTCAGCGCTTGTTGTACGCTCTTCTGGGAGTTTGACATCCTTATCCACAACCTTAGCATCGACGACCACGCGCACACCATTGGTATCAAGGAAACGACGTTCCAAGTCGACAATTGTTTCACCATTCCAATGCATGACAAGATTTGGTTTTTCAGTTACTGTCGCAACAACAACAGCATCAATATTCTCTTTGTTACATTCTACAACAAAGGCATCTACGTCCTCAGGACGAACCACCACAGCCATCCGTTCTTGAGATTCAGAGATGGCAATTTCGGTACCATTCAAGCCTTGGTATTTAAGAGGCACTTTGTTAAGGTCGATTTCAAGTCCATCAGCCAATTCACCGATAGCTACACAGACACCACCAGCACCAAAGTCATTAGACTTCTTGATAAGACGAGTGACATCGCCATTACGGAACAGACGTTGAATCTTGCGTTCTTCGATGGCATTCCCTTTTTGAACCTCAGCACCAGCAGTCTCTACAGACTCAACTGTTTGAACTTTAGAAGAGCCTGTCGCACCACCGACACCATCACGTCCAGTCTTACCTCCAAGAAGAATAATCACATCACCCGCTTCTGGTTTTTCTCGGACGACATTGCCCTTGGGAGCAGCACCTACAACTGCACCTAACTCCATACGTTTAGCAACAAAGCCTGGGTGGAAGTACTCACGAACGTAGGTTGTTGCAAGCCCAATCTGGTTTCCGTAAGAAGAATAACCATGAGCAGCTGTCTTAGAAATGACTTGTTGTGGCAATTTCCCAGCACGCGTTTCCGAAATCGGTGCTGTAATATCACCAGCACCTGAGATCCGCATGGCTTGGTAAACATATGAGCGACCTGATAATGGGTCACGAATGGCTCCACCAATACAGGTAGCAGCCCCACCAAATGGCTCAATCTCAGTTGGGTGGTTGTGGGTTTCATTTTTAAACATGAGGAGCCATGGCTCTTTCACACCATCAACATCCACTTCGATTTCTACTGAGCAAGCATTAATCTCGTCTGACACTTCCATATCGTCCAAACGACCATTAGCACGCTCATAACGACCGAAAATAGTTGCCATATCCATCAAGGTTTGCGGTTTTTCAGAACGCCCCAACTCATCACGCATAGCGATATATTTGTCATAGGTCGCCTGCAATTGCTTTTGGAATTTAGAAGCTGAAAAATCGATGTGTTTCAACTCTGTCTCAAAAGTCGTATGACGGCAGTGGTCAGACCAGTAAGTGTCCAAAACCTTGAGTTCAGTCTCAGTTGGCACGCGCCCGATTGACTTGAAATAGTCTTGGATAAAGAGCAAATCATCCACTTCCATAGCCATCCCTTGCTCGGCCTTGTAGCGAGCAAAGTCTTCTGCTGTATAGCTTTCAAAGAAAGTCAATTTTGGAATGGTCTTGTCTGACTCAGAAAATTCCTGCTTGGCAATCCCTGCCGTAATATCCTTGAAACGAGAATCAACTGGGTTGAGCAGATAGTTCTTGACCGCTTCCAACTCAGTCGCATCAATATCTTTATTGACCAAATAAAGTTGAGCAGTATTAACCGTTACATCACTCGAACTTCCTAGTAAAAGCAAGGCTTCCTGTGAAGATGCTGCACGCTGGTCAAACTGCCCTGGTAGGCTTTCAATCGCAAAGAAAGCATAGTTGGCAAGATCCGCCTGCACAGCAGTTTCGTCCAAGACATGGTCTGTCACCTGCTCAGAGAAGATGTGCTTCTCTGCAGGTGCAAACAGGTCCTCTGCCAAGTCAAATACATCATACACTTGCACGATGCGAATACTTTTCAAGCTTGAAAGTCCCAAGTTGTGTTGGAGCTCTCTCACCAAACTCTCTGACTTGACCTGAAAATCAGCCTTTTTTTCAACAAAAATACGTTTATCCATCAATTCTTATTCCTTTATTTCAGCTCTTGCAATGTTTCCAAATGACCTTGAGAGTCTTGCAAATAGATTATTTCAATTCCTGCAACTTTTCCCAAACAATCTCGTAAACGTCTGTTAGTTCTCCCAATCCTCTACGGAGTGAAAAGGTCTGGGGGACCTTTTCAGCCTGAGTCCTTTTAGTTGAGAGACGAAGGTTTTCCGTTGCAAACAGATTATTTCAAACCTTGCAGCTTCTCCCAAACAACTTCATAAACATCGGTTAATTCACCTAGTCCCCTACGGAAAACATCCTTATCCATGTGGTTGCCATCCGCATCCCACAAACGGCAGTTATCTGGTGAAAATTCATCTGCCAAGATAATCTTGCCATCCTTTCCAAAACCGAACTCTAGCTTAAAGTCAATCAACTTAAGGCCAATCTCAGCAAACCAGACCTTCAAAAGTTCATTGATACGACGCGTTTCTTCCTTCAAGTAGGCAATCTGCTGCTCATCCGCAATCTGTAGGAATTTCACATGCTCATCATTGATGAATGGATCATCCAAATCATCATTTTTGTAGTAAAATTCAACAATCGGAGTCTCCAAGGCGATTCCCTCATCCACACCAAAACGTTTTGAAAAAGAACCAGCTGTATAGTTGCGGAGCACGACTTCCAAAGGAATAATCTCAACCTTTTTATTGAGTTGTTCCGTGTCTGAAAGTTTCTCCACAAAGTGAGTCGCCACACCAGCCGCATTTAATTTCTCAAAAATAAAAGATGAAATCTGATTATTCAATACTCCCTTGCCCGCAATCTGCTCCTTCTTGACACCATTGAAAGCAGTCGCCTGGTCCTTGTAAATTGAAATAATAAGATTTTCATCCTCAGTTGTATAGATATCTTTAGCTTTTCCCGAATAGATCAATTGTTTTGACATTTTAAAGTTCGCCTTTCGTATTACTTGAGCACATTCTACCACAAAAAAACTAAAAATACAAGAATTTAAACGAATAAATATAATATTGTCCTCGAAAATAGTAAAGAAAAAACTGCAAGAAAGATCTTTCTCACAGTTTTAAAATCATTTAACTCTAAAAACACGAACATTACTCTTTGTTCAAAAATTGATCTAAATAATAACGTAGGTAACTTTTCTTGCCCGTAATCATCTGCAGGCGACCTTCCACCCCGTACCGAAGTTTTTCAGCCTGCTCCGAAGTTAGATTAGTCTCCGCCTCAATTTTAAAGAAATTCCCTTTTTCAGTCTTGGTAGCTGTCGCATCAATACTTGTAATAGTAGAATCTAGGAAAAGCTGATTCTTGGCATCATGAGTCGTAGTATAGCGAACAGAATCACCGACCTTGACTCTTGCTACATCTTTTGAACTAAGATAAGCTGTTAGTTTGGCTTTTCCTTCTTTTTCCAAGGACGGATAAAGTTGGGCTAGTAAGGCACCTTCTGCTACCATAGTAGAATCACTGGTCTCAGGATTAAGATGAAGCACCCCATCCTCACTCGCCGTAATTTTCCCCTTATCTAAAAGATTTCCCTGAACCTTCTTGCCTGACTCTGCCTCCAAGATTTTCTGGTCTAAAAGGGTCAATTCTTGACCAACCTTAGCCAAGTGTTGTGATTTGAGAGACTCCAATTGACTGCCTAAGCCTGACGCATAGGCTTGCTGGGTACCTGAACCTGCATACTGAACACGGTAAGTAGCAAGACTGGATTCTAACTGAGAGAGCTGTGCTTCTACCTGAGCAACAGCCTGGGCCTTAGATTGCGGATTTTCCTCGCCCTGAGACTTATAGGACTGGTAGAGAGAGTAGGCTAGATTCTGACTGGCCAAGGAAGCACCTGTTTCAATAGCTGACTTAGCTGTCTGGTAATCGCGAATTTTAGCCTCTGTTTGACTGATGAGGTTGCCGATTTCGACTTGGGTTTGGCTAGCTGCTGCATTCTGGGATGCGATGGTCTCATTTTGTTGCGATGTACTAGCCCTAAGACTGCCTGCTTGACTGATGTAGTCGCGAAAGGTGGCTTGATAGCCAAACTTATCCTCCTCTGGAAAGTGATTCTCCCCTTCTTGCAGACTTTTTTGCAAATACTCCAATTGCTTTTTTTGATCCTTAAGCATGTCCAACTGACCAGCATAGGCCTCCGCTTGGACACCCTCTGCCCCTTCTTGATATTGAACCAACAGTTCTCCCTTTTTAACCAGCTTATTTTCTTCCAAATGATTGACAAGAATACGATTGTTGCTAGTTGACTGGATATTTGCAAGGATACGACTAGGCTCGACAGTAGCTCTAGTAGACAAACTCAGCTCCTTCTCTGCAAATATTGCAAAGCCAAGCAAAAACACGAGCAGAAGGAACATGGGGACAATCACCCGACTGGAAAAATTATGGTAACGACGATTATAAAACTCCGCACTTTCTAAAAATTCTGGTTTCATCTTCTCCTCTTTCTAGCTATTCACCAAATGGGCATAAAATCCACCCTGTGCAAGCAAATCAGCATGCTTTCCTTCTTCAACAATCTTGCCCTGATCCAAAACAACCACCTTCTCTGTCCGCTCAGCAATGGTCAAGCGGTGGGCGATGAAAATCAAGGTCTTGTCTAAAGCCATGAGATTATCGACAATTCGCTTCTCTGTCAAGATATCCAGACTGCTGGTCGCCTCATCCAAAATCAAGACCGGCGCATCTGTCAAGAGAGCACGCGCCAAAGCAATTCTCTGACGTTGACCACCTGAAATTCCTGCCCCATCCGAAGTCAATTCTGTCTGGTAATTCAGTGGCATACGCTCAATGTCCTCCCGAATCTCTGCCAATTCGACCGCCCGTAAGATATCCTCTTGAGTCGTCCCTTCCTTGGCTCCAAGGAGAAGATTCTCCAAAATCGTTCCGTTAAAGACATAAGGCTGTTGAGGCAGATAGTTGATATACTGACGCAGGACTTTTTTATCAATCTGATTGAGATTGACACCACCCAGACTAATCTCTCCCTGACTTGGGTCGTAAAAATTAACCATCATCTTGGCCAATGTCGTCTTACCTGACCCTGAAATCCCCACAAAAGTCACCTTAGAACCCTGCGGAATAGTCAAATTGATATCTGATAAGACATCTCGACCATAGCCATACTTATAGGAAACCTGCTTGAAAGTCATCTCTCCCTTCATCAAGCTCAAATCCTCAACTGTTTTCTTCTCCTCAAACTCAGAAGTTACCAGATAAACCTCATTCAGACGGTTATTAGCAACCTGCGCTGTCTGAAGCTTGGTTTGCAGATTGATGATATTTTCCAAAGGGTTTGTAAAGTAAACAAGCAAGGTATTATAGGTAATCAACTGCCCCAAACTCATCTTGCCATCCATAACCAGAACAGCTCCCATCCAGAGAATCCCGACATTGAGCAAGAGATGGGCAACCTTTTTCAGAGCCTTTTGCTGACTCTCTGCCCGACTATAGGTAAAGGATTTTTTCAGATAATCCACAAATTCCTTGTCAATTTTTTGGTAACGCTGACTCTCACTGGTCAAGGACTTGATAGTCTCAATACCATTGATGTCCTCAATGATAGAAGAAGACAGAACCGCATTGGCTTCCATGGTATCCCGATTCATCTTTTCAAACGGCTTCATAAAAGCAAAGATAATCACTGTGTAGATAGGAAGCGCCAATAAGGTCATGAAAAAGAGATTGGTATTTTGTGAAAATAAAACAAGAGAAATAATGACAACCGTTGACACATCTAGGAAAATCGAAAGAATAGTCGAAGCCAGCGCATCGATAATACTGTTAGCATCTGTAAAACGAGACACGATTTCCCCTGTACGACGTGTCGCAAAAAAGGACATAGGCAGGTGAAAAACATGCTTGATATAGGACAAAATCACATCAATCGATAAGCGTTGCCCCAAAACAAGTAAGAGATACTCCTGAGCGTAAGACAAGATCTGCTGGAGAATATAGACAATGACCAGCCCAATAGAAATAATCCCCAGTGTCGAACGCATTTGATCTGGCACATAGGTATCAATGATAGACTGTAGATAATAAGAACCCACAATATTAATCACGGTTACCAAGAGCGTCGCCAAAACGATATTAGCAATCAAGCCACGCTGCTTCACTAATATAGGGATAAAAGAGAGCAGACCATTCTTTTGATCCTTATGAGGCTTGTAGTCTGGACTAGGGGCCATAAACAGAGTCACTCCTGTCCATTCTTCCGCAAAACGCTCACGTGGCAGTTTGGTCAATTTCACCCCAGGATCTGGGTCGGCAATATGAATGCTATCCTTATCCTGCCCAGTCACCACATAGTAGTGGAGCAATTTTCCTTCCTTAAGAACATGGGCAACAAAAGGAAAAGTCAAATCTGGCAAGTCAAAAAGCGTCATATCCGCCTTAATTGCTCGCGTCTCAAAGCCAATCTCCTCTGCCACCTTGACCAAGCCCAAGGCCGTTGTCCCATCCATGGTCGTCTTGGCCAATTCTCGCAAGTGAGCCAAAGAATAATAGCTACCATAGTAGCCAAAAACCATGGCTAATGAAGCTACACCGCAGTCCATCTGATCCACCTGCGGACGATAGTGACGTTTCCCAAATTTCATATTCATCTCCTTTTCCTAAACTCATCTTATAATAACTATCTTACCCCAATCCTCAAACAAAAACTGGACTTCCTTCCCAAATGCTCCTATCTACCTCCCAACTGTACTTTTTGGATAAAAAATAAGCAGAACAAACGTCCTACCTACTAAAAATATGGTATGAAAGGAAATTGATTTTTTACTGTCACCCTAGGCAAGCCTGGAACAAATAAATCATTGATAGTAACACTTACGACATCCTATTTATTACTTCAATTACTAATGTCCCTGCTATTCCTAAGCCACCTCTGGTATAATCTATTCATGGTCAGAATAGATAACACCGTTCTAAGTTACGATTCATAGTTACTCCTTTTTTTGATTCGTTACTATAAGACATCTATTCCCTGTAGAGCGTATACTACCTCAAATTTACCCATTCTTTTTTTCTTTACTTCTGTATAAAAGAATGAAGACCATCATAAATAATGCAATCGTTGGTATATTGAAACTATCAAAGCAAGTAGGTAAAGATACTTTATTCATATCAGCTACTAATCTGATGATGATATAAGACATTGAACTAAGTAATACCATGATTTCAGGCCAAACTTTCAGTATTGATTTAACGAATTTCATATTAAACTCCGATGTGATGCATTCTTAGATTCTAGCCTAGCTATTTTCAGCGCAGACTAACAAGTCATTCTTAACTGTTTACTCTACTCGCTTTTTATTGACCTTATATCCTAGATAAAAGAGCCCAAATAAAACGGGGTAAATTTCTGGATAAAATAGGGTATTGATTGGATTTTTCAAAATCAAATACGTTGCGATGTAGATTATGAGAGATATGGTAAAATAACCCTCAGCAAAACCTAATAAAAATGTTTTCATAGAAAGCTCCTATTTACCTGACAAGAATGGCGGAAAAACGCTACCATTCATATACACAAAATCCTTTTGATTCATGTTCTTCATTTATAGTTTTGATTATTTTTTGACAAATCTTTGCGAAAAATACCAAAATATCCTGCGAAAAGCAAACCAACTAAAGTCCATTGCCAATTAAAGGATACTAACGAACCTGTACGAATCACATGAAGCGCGACATTAAGAGCTATTCCCAACAAAGGACATATCGTGGCTAATTTAGGTAACAATGTATTGAGATTAAGGTTGCGATTATTCATTATCTAACGCCCACGACGAGCCAAATCTGAACCAAATTTGTAACCAGCATTAAAAATTTGTACAGCAGCATTCAGTACTCCTGCAATCCCAACTGCTTCCGCAAGACCAAAACCACCTTTTGTTCCCACTAATTCATCGTCAGATAATTGATAAAATTGTTCTAAGTTCATATTCGTCATTACTCCTTTGTATTATATTTTATTGCTATGTAAATGAGTAAAATGAGTATTGGATAAGTAAATACTTCTGAAATATCCATAAAATTTACACTATACTGTCCAGATAATATTTTATAATCAATTAAAATTTGAACGATAGTAAAAATAATACGTAGCGATAACAATACCCCTAATAATATCACTTCTTTTTTTAAAAACATAGAAATGCCTCTCTGACTACAATCAGATTATGGTCTATTCGCATAATACCCCAAAGCTGCTCCTCCAGCAAAAAGCGCTGCTGCTCCACCTGCTACTGCTGCACCTATCTTCCAAATAGATACTCCAGCGACTACAAGAGGTAATGCTCCCCCATCTACATTCACCAACTCTTCTTCTGTAAGAGCTACAAAGTTCTGCTCCATTTTGTCAAAATTTGTCATCTTTTTCTCCTATTGTTCTATTTTTTCTAAATCTTATCTTCTAAAAAATGGGGTTCCAATAAATACACCGCGTATCAATAGACCTGTAATTAGACCCCGTTGATAACTTTCCTTGCTACCACCCACCAGCAAAGCTAAGTCGCTTTCCTTTAATACTTCAATAGTATACTTATCATTCATTTCATTCATCGCTTATCCTCCTAAAAACCTAAACCTCTACGAAATCCAATGTACCAATCTGCAAGGGTCTTCGCCCAATTTTCTCCACCTTGAATATCGGTCAATTCTTCCGACGTTAGCTCAACAAATCCATAGTAATGTTCTTTCATTATTTTATTCCTTTCTTTTTTCTTCTCACTTATTTATTCGAAAAACAATTCGAAAATGTACAACTAAATTAAATTTTATTTGAAAAATAATTTAGTAAACCACGGATAAAAAATTGGTAGATACATGAACTAGGCTCCTTTCTTTTTCCTCTTACTTATCTATTCGAAAAAAATTTTCGAAAATGTACAACTATTTAAATTTTATTTGAAAAATAATTTAGTAAACCATGGATAGAAAATTGGTAGATACATAAACCAAACTCCTTCCTTTTCCTCTTACTTATCTATTCGAAAATGTACAACGAAATTAAATTTTATTTAAAAAATAACTTAATAAACCACGGATAAAAACCAGTCACATACATAAATACTCCTCTTTTTCTTCCTTACCTATCTATTCGTAATTCCCACTAAAAGTTCTAAATTTTTTATTTTCCCTGACAATAAAAAAGCAACACGACTTGCATGTTGCTTCTTGCTATTCTTTACTTTTGACGACTTCTACCACATCTCCTACACTTTGGAGTTGGTCAATTTCCTCATCGCTGATTTCGATATTAAATTCATCTTCCAGTGTCAAGATAAACTCCATCAAGTCAACTGAGTCCGCATCCAAATCGTCTTTCAGACTCAAGGATTCTGTCACGACAAAGTCCTCTCCCTGTCGCTCTTGGATAATGGTCACAATACGGTCAAAAATTTCTTTTTCTGTCATCTCTTTTATTCTCCTGAAAATTCACGCGCAGTCTGGGCAACTACGTCTGTTTCTAGCATGGTACGAATCTGGCGGATTGTACTATAAACAGCCTTGGCATCGCTTGAGCCATGAGTCTTGACAACAGGTGCCTTGACACCAAACAAGACTGCTCCACCAACATCTGAATAATTGAGCTGTTTTTTCAAACCTCTAAGGCTGTCCTTGAGAAGGAGGGCGCCTAGTTTCGCTCGGAGACCACCACCTGTAATAGCTATCTTGAGCAAGCCCATGATTCCCATGGCTGTCCCTTCGATGGATTTGAGCACAGCGTTTCCCGTGAAACCATCTGCCACAACAACATCCGCAACGCCATTCATCAAATCACGTGCTTCCACATTTCCGATAAAGTTTAAACTTTCATCAGCCACCAGTAATTCATAGGTTTCCTTACGAAGCGGGTCGCCCTTACTACTCTCTGTTCCATTGTTGAGCAAGCCAACGCGTGGTTGCGCAATACCACGAACATTTTTAGCATAGAAGGAACCTAGAACCGCATATTGATGGAGGTGCTGGGCTGTATTTTCCGCATTGGCACCGAGGTCCAGCATGTCAAACCCCTTCCCATCTACAGTCGGCAAAGTCGACATAAGCCCAGGACGATCGATGTTCTTGATACGACCCACGATGAAAAATCCTGCTGCTAGTAAAGCACCTGTATTCCCAGCCGATAGGACAGCGTCTGCTTCACCTTCTTTGACAGCCTTGGCCGCCAAGACCATACTAGCATTTTTCTTCTTCCGAATAGCTCTCGTAGGTTCATCGTCTGAATCAATCTTCTCATCCGTATGGATAATGCTGACGCGCTCTGTCGCTGTCAGATATTGCTTGATTTTAGCTTCATCTCCATAGAGTTGAACCTCGATATCTGAAAAGTCAGCCAGGGCTTGATTGACTCCCTCAACGATGGCTTGGGGTGCATAATCGCCTCCCATGGCATCTACTGCGATTTTTTTCATTTCTTTTCCTCTTTTAGTAATTGTCCCCAGTCTGCTAGGGAATCAATAAATTTCTTTGATTTTAGGTGAATCCCAACGTACTCTTCGTAGAGTTGATCCATAAATTGGCGTAGCTCTTGCTTGATTTCAGGCTTGAGCGAAATGGTCTCCAAAGTCTCAAAATCAATGGCTTGAAACTGATTGAGCAGATAAGGGATATTGGGATTGAGATGGCAACGTCTCTCATCCTCATGATAATGATCTGGACAGAGGCAAGCGCCATATTTGAAAGAAAAATCAAAAGCCTGACCGATCCGATGGCAGAAGACACACTCATTAAAATTGAGGCTGATCCCAAATCGAGTCAAGATTTGGATTTCAAAAATATTGGTCAAAACCTGATAATCCAAACCCGCTTCCATCAACTCCAAAGTCTTTTGCAAAAAAGCAAACAAGGGGGCATCCTGCTGATTGTCCTGCAAACTAGCATCGGCAAGAGCTGCCACGTAGGTCGCATAAGCCATGACAAAGAGATCACTATTAATCTTGGGAAAGGTCATGACCTCATGATAGTCCTCGATGTAGCTGAGCCCGTCATCATTGATTCGCAAGAGAAATCGTGCCAGCACCAAGGGCTGAATAACAGGAGCTAGTTTGGACTGACCAGCATGTTTGACGAAAAACATGCGTTTACCAGCCTGCTCTGTAAAGATTTTGACTAGCTTATCATCCTCACGAAAGTTGCGATTGTAGAGCACCAAGCCTTGACTCGTGATAGACTGAATCATGCTTCTCTCATATACTCCTCAAGTCGTTTCATGGCTTCTTTGATAGTCTCCATGCTGGCTGCATAAGATAGGCGAACATAGCCTTCACCATAACGCCCAAAGGCAGCACCAGGGATAAAGGCAACGGCCTTCTTCTGAGCAAAATCCTTGAGAAAGGCAAAGGAGTCTTGGTTGTAGCCCGCTGGAATCTTAGCAAAGATATAGAAGGCACCGTCTGGTTTGATAATCTCAAAACCAAGAGCAATCATTTTCTCGATAATATAATCCCGACGCTGGATGTATTCCTTCTTCATAGGTTCCGCATCGTTTTTACCAGCCGTCAAGGCTTCCACCGCAGCGTGTTGAGCCATGGTATTTGCAGCAGTGACCAAGTACTGGTGACTCTTAATCAACTGAGCTGTAAAGGCTGCAGGAGCGAAAATCAGCCCCAAACGCCAACCTGTCATGGCATGCGATTTAGACAAACCATTGATAATAATAGCCTGATCTCTCAACATGGTTCCCAGAGACACATGGGCTTCGCCTGTGTAGGTCAATTCTGAGTAGACCTCATCACAGACAACGAAAATTTCGTACTTGCGTAAAACGTCTGCCAAGGCTTCCAACTGCTCTCGACTATAGGTAATTCCTGTCGGATTAGCTGGATAGTTGAGAATAACCGCCTTGAGCTTATCACCCTGCTCGAGAATAGCTTTCTCTAGCATTTCTGGTGTCAAGACAAACCCATTTTCAGTTGTGTCAATCTCGACAATCTCTGCCCCAACTAGATTGACAATTGGTTCATAACCTGGATAAGCAGGAGCTGGCAAGAGTACCTTGTCTCCCTCTTCCAAAATAGCTGTCAAAGTAGCAGATAAGGCCTCTGTCGCCCCAATTGTAACCAAGATTTCATTTTCAGGAGCATAGTCCAGTTGATACTTTTCCTTAACAAAATCACTGGCCGCCTGACGTAAGGTCAGCAGACCACTCATCCCTGTATAGTAGGATTGGTTCTGGTCAATCGCTCGCTTGGCCGCCTCCTTGACATGGTCTGGCGTTGTAAAATCAGGTTCCCCCAAGGTCAAACGCAAGACCCCAGGAATCTCCGAAATAGCCTGGTCAAACTGACGAATCAACGAAACTTGAATCTTATCTAACTGTTTATTAAAGCGCTTAGTTAAGTCCATAGATACCTCCTACTGTAAAAACGTATCTCTATTATACTACAAAAGCCCCCCGACCGCAAAAATACATGATAGAATAGCTTTCCACTTTCTATTTTACTTTTCCTCTTTACAGGTCTATAATGGTAACAGATTCTATTTGGAGGTTTTTATGTCATTTCTATCAAAAAATGGAGCAGGCATCTTGGCCTGCCTTCTCATTTCCATCCTATCTTGGTACTTAGGAGGATTCTTCCCTGTGATTGGCGCGCCCGTTTTTGCCATTTTCATAGGCATGCTTCTCCATCCCTTTCTCTCGCCTTATAAACAACTGGATGCTGGATTGACCTTTAGTTCCAAAAAATTGCTCCAGTATGCCGTTATCTTGCTTGGTTTTGGTCTCAATATCTCGCAAGTCTTCGCAGTCGGACAATCTTCACTCCCTGTCATCCTGTCCACCATTTCAATAGCCTTGATTGTTGCCTACCTCTTCCAGCGCTTCTTTGCACTGGATACAAAACTGGCTACCTTGATTGGAGTAGGGTCTTCGATCTGTGGGGGCTCTGCCATTGCAGCGACAGCGCCCGTTATCCATGCCAAGGAAAAGGAAGTAGCCCAAGCTATCTCCGTTATCTTTTTCTTCAATGTCTTGGCTGCGCTCGTCTTTCCAACGCTAGGTACCTGGCTTCATCTATCCAATGAAGGCTTCGCCCTCTTTGCAGGAACTGCGGTCAATGATACTTCCTCTGTAACGGCTACCGCCAGCGCCTGGGACAGTCTCTACCAGACTAATACCCTCGAATCCGCAACCATTGTCAAACTCACGCGCACCCTAGCTATCATCCCCATCACTCTCTTTCTCTCCTACTGGCAAAGTCGCGAGCAAAAAAATAAGCTAGGTTTGCAACTGAAAAAAGTCTTCCCACTTTTTATCCTTTACTTTATCCTTGCATCTCTCCTAACCACCCTACTGACCTCTCTTGGTGTGTCCAGTAGTTTCTTTACCCCTCTCAAACAACTCTCCAAATTCCTCATTATCATGGCCATGAGTGCTATCGGACTCAAAACTAATCTGGTCGCTATGGTCAAATCCAGTGGAAAATCCATTGTTCTCGGAGCCATCTGCTGGATTGCCATCATCCTCACTAGTCTTGGTATGCAGACCCTTATCGGCATTTTCTAATACTCTTCGAAAATCTCTTCAAACCACGTCAACGTCGCCTTGCCGTATATATGTGACTGACTTCGTCAGTCTTATCTACAACCTCAAAACTGTGTTTTGAGCTGACTTCGTCAGTTCTATCTGCAACCTCAAAACTGTGTTTTGAGCAACCTGCGCTAGTTTCCTAGTTTGCTCTTTGATTTTCATTGAGTATAACACAAAAGGTAGCCCATCAGCTACCTTTTTCTTATGCTTCCTCAATCAAGCGTGTATGTTCTCTCTTGATGCAACGATTCATCACGATATCATCACATACACCAGCACGCAAGATTTCTTCTGCTTCTAGACTTTCAAGTCCTAACTGTGCCCAAAAAATCTTGGCATCAGCCTTAAGAAAATCACGCGCCACATCTGGCAAAAACTCACTGCGACGGTAAACATTGACAATATCTACAGGAAAAGGAATCTCAGCGAGACTAGCATAAGCCTTTTCACCCAATATTTCACCACCTGCTACCTTGGGATTGACTGGGATGATTTTATAACCCCGAGCCTGCATTTCCTTGGTCACTCGATTGCTAGTTGTTTCTTCACGGTCTGATAACCCCACTACAGCAAGGGTTTTACTCGTTGCGAGATACTGACGAATCACACCATCACTTGGATTGATAAATTCTTGACTCATAGAAATCCTCCTTTTTCTTCAGTATAGCACAATTTGAAAAGGCTTGCAGAATTCTACTACAAAAAAGGAGGACTAGCCCCCTTTTTATTTAGCCTCGTACCAGGTTGCCCCTTCATTTTCATCTGCGATGAGGGGAACACTGAGTTGAATGGCTTCTTCCATGGTTTGTTTGACCAATTTTTTCATCTCTGCCAATTCAGATTTAGGCACTTCAAGGACGATTTCATCGTGCACTTGCAGAAGCATCTTAGTCTGATAACCACCTGCAACCAAGGCTTTATCCAGCTGGATCATGGCAATCTTGAGAATATCTGCTGCCGAACCCTGGATAGGTGAGTTGATAGCAGTTCGCTCCGCAAAACCACGAATGTTGAAGTTACGCGAATTGATATCTGGCAACTCACGACGACGCTTGAAGAGGGTCTCTACATAGCCCTTATCACGCGCCTCACGCACTACTTCATCCATGTAGTTTTTAATACCTGGGAAGCGTTCAAAGTAGGTATCAATATAGGCTTTAGCTTCCTTACGGCTAATGCCCAAATTATTAGACAAACCAAAGTCTGAAATCCCGTAAACCACTCCAAAGTTAACGGCCTTGGCATTGCGACGGTCGTTTGCAGTCACATCCTCAGGACGCTCAATGCCAAAGACCCGCATGGCTGTCGAAGTATGGATATCTGCCCCCTCTTGGAAGGCCTTGATCAAGTGTTCATCCTTAGAAATATGCGCCAAAATACGCAATTCAATCTGTGAATAGTCCGAACTAAGCAGGACACTATCCTCCCACTCAGGCACAAAAGCCTTCCGAATGAGACGCCCCTGCTCCAAACGCACAGGAATATTTTGCAAGTTTGGATCCACACTAGACAAACGCCCAGTTTGGGTCAAATCCTGCACATAGCGAGTATGAATCTTGCCATCAGCCAAAATCCAGTCCTGCAAGCCAATCACATAAGTCGATTGAATCTTGGCAATCTGACGGTAATCGAGGATTTTCTTAACAATTGGCGCAATAGGAGCCAAGCGTTCCAAGATATCCACCGCAGTCGAGTATCCAGTTTTGGTTTTCTTAGTGTATTCTAAAGGTAACCCCAATTTTTCAAAGAGAAGTACGCCCAACTGCTTAGGCGAGTTGATATTAAACTCCTCACCAGCCAGTTCATAAATCTCCTGAGTCAGCTTTTCAATGACAAGCTCATTTTCAGCCTGCATCTCAAGCAAGGTCTCTTTCTTGACCCTAATCCCAGCAATTTCCATCTTAGCAAGGACAAAAGCCAGAGGTTGCTCCATATCATAAAGAAGCTCTAATTGCCCATTTTCGCTGAGTTTTTCAAGCAAAATAGGCTCTGTTTCGACCAAAACAGCAAGCTTACGAGCTAAGTGTTCCAAGAATTTCTCGCGTTCAGGAAGGGCCTTTTTGACCCCCTTACCATAGAAAGTCTCATCATCAACCAAATAAGTCTGACCATAAAGACTAGCGATAGTCGCAATTTCATTGTCCTCCACAGTCGAAAGGAGGTATTTAGCCAATCGGCTATCAAAAGCAGGAACCTGCAAATCCACACCAAAACGATGCAAGAGAACTTTAGCCTTCTTAAAGTCATAAACTCTCAGAGGTGTTTTTTCTAAAAAGTCCTTGAAAATCGGCTCTTGCAAAAGTTCAAGTTTGTCTGTGGCATAGAGCTTATCTCCACAAGACCAAGAAAAACCAACCAAATCATCCGTATGGTAATTCTCTCCAAAGAGTTCAAAGTGGAAGATAGATTCTTCACTCAGCATATCTTGACTGATTTGGTCAACAATAGTAAAATCCAAGCTCTCAGCAACATCAGCTGACGACACATTTAAAGCCTGTTTGAGCTGTTTGAAGCCCATCTCATCGTAGAATTTCCCGAGATTTTCCACATCTGGACCACTATAGACCAAATCCTCCAAACCAATCTCAATCGGTGCCTTGGTATCAATGGTCGCCAGTGTTTTAGACAAAAAGGCCTGTTCCTTATCATTGATGAGATTTTCCTTCATCTTAGAAGCCTTCATCCCATCGATATTCTCATAAATTCTCTCAAGTGAACCATGCTCCAGCAAGAGCTTGATACCCGTCTTTTCACCGATTTTGGTCACCCCAGGGATATTATCCGACTTATCACCCATGAGCGCCTTGAGATCGATAAACTGAGCCGGTGTAATGCCCATCTTTTCCATAAGATATTCTGGCGTAAAGGCCTCAAACTCAGCCACACCTTTCTTGGAAATTTCAACCACCGTATGCTCATCCGTCAGCTGAATCAAATCCTTGTCCCCACTGACAATGGTAATATCAAAACCATCCTGCTCTGCTAGCTTATCCAGTGTCCCAATGATGTCATCCGCCTCATACTGAGCCAACTCATAGTGACGAATCCCCATATGATCCAGCAACTCACGAATAAAGGGAAATTGCTCACGAAACTCATCCGGAGTCTTAGCCCGACCACCCTTATAGTCCGCATACATCTCTGTACGGAAGGTCGTCTTTCCCGCATCAAAAGCCACCAAAATATGACTCGGCTCAACTCGTTCCAACAAATGACTCAACATCAACTGAAAACCATAAATCGCATTGGTATGCAAACCAGCCGCATTCTTAAAACGGTCCAACTGTTGATAGAGGGCAAAAAACGCCCGAAAAGCAACAGAAGACCCATCAATCAATAATAATTTTTTCTTATCCATACACCCATTATAAAGGAAAGCACCAAAAAATACCATTGGAAAGAGCCAGACCAAGCATTTTTCATACTTTTTCCGAATAAATAGATAGAGCCAGAGAATCTAGTAAACCTAGATTTAAAAATGTGCTATAATGAAAGGAGAAGAAATATGACTGTGCGTCATCCGGGCATTAGCCCAACCAATGACTTGGTTGCTAAGAAAATCTTTAGCAATCCAGAGATCACTTGTCAATTTATCCGCGATATGCTAGACTTGCCCGCAAAAAATGTGACCATTTTGGAGGGAAGCAATATTCATATCTTGCCTCCCATGCCGTACTCGGCCCAGGATTTCTATACTAGCATAGATGTCTTGGCGGAGTTGGACAACGGCACACAAGTTATCATCGAAATACAAGTCCATCATCAGAATTTTTTCATTAATCGTTTGTGGGCTTATCTATGTAGTCAGGTCAATCAAAACCTAGAAAAAATTCGCCAGCAAGAGGGCAATACTCATCAAAGTTACAAACACATCGCACCAGTATACGCTATCGCAATTGTAGATAGTAACTACTTCCAAGATGATCAAGCTTTCCATAGCTTTAGTATGCGAGAGGACACGACAGGTGAAGTCTTAACTATCACAAATAATGGACAGGAACATCATCTAGTCAAGATGGCGTTCTTGGAACTAAAAAAATACAGAGAAACCAGCAAAGACGAGGTTCGTAAACCGTGGTTGGAGTTTTTCGGGAATAAGCCCTTTACTCAAGAACCCGAGCGAGCTATCAGCCAGGCAGA
>NZ_AICU01000057.1:0-561 GCF_000257865.1 Streptococcus mitis SK575
CTTCGGTGTCACTGTAACATCACCAGTCTTAGGATCTTGTTCCAAGTCTACTGTCGGTGTCTTACGTGCTGGAGTAGTTGTTGGCACTGGTTGTGATGGTCTCTTATTCGGTTCTGTTACTGTACCTTTTCCTGGTAAATCACCTTTAGGTAACTTGTCATTCGGTACTATTCCTGAACCGTCTTCTCCGATGATAACCTCGATTGGAGTATCATTATCACCCGGAATAACTACCTTCGTTCCTGGTGGATATGTTCCTCCCACTCCAGGTTTCTTCGGTGTGACAATCGCATCTCCATTTGGTTTTCTAGTAATACCAATTGCTGGTCGCTCCGTTTGTGGTTCATTTGGATCTAATTTTTTAGGTGTCTTCACTTGAACTTCTTCAGGTGTTTTCCCTTTTTCAATAATCTTACCTGTTCCCGGAATATCTCCTTCTGGCAGATCACTGTTTGGTACTGTTCCTTTTCCATCTTCACCGATTGTTACTGTGATTGGTTTTCCGTCTTTACCTGGAATTTCTACTACTGTTCCTGGTGGGTAGATTGAGCCATCTGGTTT